>JAUWHW010000032.1 GCA_030605665.1 Dehalococcoidia bacterium
CGACGTATTCTTGATGAGTAAAACCCCCCGCAAGGGTCACCTGCCCCATGGTAGAAGATATGGGCATCAACGGGGCCTTTCTGCTGGAAGCTGACACATCGGCCAGCCTCTCCTTAACTTCCTTAAGACGCTGGCTAGCTCTCTTCATTCTTTCGCTCTCCCTCAATTCCGGGAAACCGGTGGAGATAATGTAGGCCCTACCTTGAAGATTGTCAAAGGCTACCACCAGGTCATAGAAGCCGAAATAGCACTCAGGGAGCTGGAGGTCGTCGATAGCAGTGCCAGGCAAACGCTCAATAAAGTGACAGAGGTCATAGCTGAAGTAACCTACCACGCCGCCAAGGAATGGTACCTGTGGAGAAGAAGAGTCCAGGTGATAGACTTCCAGGAAATTATTCAGTATATCGAAGGGATTGCCTCTTAAACTGCTTTTCTCAGCGCCACGGGTAAGACTAATCTCACTGCCGCGGGAGCTCAGCACCAGGAAAGGACTACTGCCGACAAAGGAATAGCGTCCTAACTTGCCAGGGTCCATACCGCTATCCAGAAAGAAACTGAAATGCTTGCCTTCAAAGAGGAGTTCGAAGGCATCAAGCGGTGACAGTTCCGTGTCTACTTCTTCTATCAGTGGATAGCGGAATTCTTTGACCACGGTTCCAAGCTACGGTGGAGATTCTGCCTTGCCAACAGTTACTTGCATCATATAACAGCCAGAAAGCTTCGTCAATTGAAGTCGGAAGAGCTTGTTTACCTTCCTACAGTCTCACTCGCGAGCAAGCCAACAAGGGTATAGGGAAATGTGGCACTTTACTGAACTTAATGTGATACAAGAAGAGTTTGGGCCTAGGCAGCAACCCTTGATGCGGGCGCAATAACCCACCTTCTGTCACCTGTGGACTGGCAAAAATAACGGTCACCCGTCACTAAGAGTGCCTCCTACCATGCGCACATATCTCTTCAACTTCTCATTGTAACCATGAATAGTCTTGGTGCTCATGCCGGCTGGGCGGCACGCAGAGAGATACCGATCTACCAAACTTGCAGTTGGTATGGGAACTTTATCCACAGATTCCCACCTCTCTTGTCTAGAAGACATTGTCTAACCAAGTTCCTTTCCAGGTCAAAAAACAATGAACTAAAACTGACCTGCAATTTACTAGGAAGTGACCTGAAACTGTCTTCTGATCAGGGTGTCATATCTGTAGCAAAAACCTCCTTTTGGGGCAAATTCAGTTTGTGGTACCCCTGGGGCGACTCGAACGCCCGACAAACGGTTTAGGAAACCGCTGCTCTATCCACTGAGCTACAGGGGCATGGTGGAGATAGGGGGATTCGAACCCCCAACCTCTGCGATGCGAACGCAGCGCTCTCCCAACTGAGCTATATCCCCACAAGTTCAATTGTAGCAACGCCTTGAACTTTAGGTCAAGTTCATATATCTTTTGTCTCGATTTGGCAGGGTTGTTATGCTAGTTTCAAAGTTACAGATTATGAGAACCTCTTTCACACAATTTAACCTTTAATTAAGAGACTATCTTTTACTAGCCAAGCAAAATTGATATACTGAGCTAAAACTTATGGATTACGAGACCGTCATAGGCTTAGAAGTTCATGTTCAGCTGCTAACCAAGAGCAAGATGTTTTGCTCCTGTAGTACTGGTTACGCTGATGCCCCACCTAATACCCACGTCTGCCCCATTTGCCTGGGCATGCCCGGGGTTCTACCGGTTATTAACAGGAAAGCAGTGGAACATACGGTGATGACCGCCCTAGCCTTAAATTGCACCATTCCCGAATCTACTAAATTTGACCGTAAAAACTACTGTTACCCTGACCTAATGAAGGGCTATCAGATTTCACAGTATGATGCTCCCATTGGAAGACAAGGCTGGCTAACTATTGATAGCAACGGAACTAAAAAAAGAATTAACATCACCAGAGTACACCTCGAAGAGGATGTAGCTAAATTATGGCATAGAGAAGGCTATAGTCTGATAGACGTCAATCGCTCCGGCGTGCCATTGATGGAGACTGTCAGTGAGCCAGAAATCAGTTCCCCTGAAGAGGCTCGAGATTACCTGGTTATGTTACACACCATTCTTCGTTATTTAGGAGTGTCTACATGCAATATGGAGGAAGGCAGCTTCAGATGCGATGCTAATATAAGCATCCGTCCGAAGGGTAGTAAGGAATTGCTGTCTAAAGTGGAGGTTAAGAACATGAATAGCTTCAAAGCGGTCTACCAAGCTATGGAGTATGAATTTAGGAGACAAAGGAGAGTGCTTGAAGAAGGTGGCGAGCTTGTGCAGGAAACTAGAGGCTGGGTAGATGAAAAGGGCGTAACAGTAAGTCAGAGAAGCAAAGAATATGCTGATGATTATCGCTATTTCCCTGAACCTGATTTGCCTCCGCTGGTTTTTGATAAAGTCTGGATAGAGGAAATCAGGCAAAAATTACCCGAGTTGCCTGAAGCTAAGAGACAGCGCTTTATGGCACAATATGGGTTGTCCCTATATAATGCTAATATCCTAACAGGTTCCAGGGCATTGGCTGATTACTTTGAAAGCTGCCTTGAAGTAATGGATAAGAGCAAGGCAAAACTAATAAGCAATTGGCTTCTAGGTGACTTTAGTCGGCTACTTAATGCCACCAACACTAATATTGAAACTACGAAGGTAAGTCCTGAGCACCTGGCGGAGATGCTTAATTTGGTGGATAAAGGAACTATTAGTGGCCCAGCCACCAAAGCGGTGTTTGAAGAGATGTTCTACACTTGCAAAAGAGCTAACGCTATTGTGACAGAGAAGGAACTTAGCCAAATTAGTGATGCTACTAAAATAAGAGAGGTAGTCAAAAAAGTAATAACCAATAATGCTAAGGCTGTGTCAGATTATAAGGCTGGTAAGCAGCAAGCTTTAACCTTCATCACTGGACAGGTAATGAGAACCACAAGGGGGAGAGCTAATCCTACCCTGGTAAAGGAGATTCTTATACAGGAACTAGGAGGAAAATAAGTTGCCTAAATATCTTGTCATTGCTCAGATATTAGTGTCTGTGGCTTTAATTGCCACTATACTATTTCAACTCCATGGGGGAGGTCTAGGAGGCATCTTCGGACGATCCGACTCAGTCTATCGAACACGGCGAGGAATAGAAAAAACTCTGTTCAAACTTACCATAACCTTAGCTGTCATTTTCGTCATCTTGGCAGTGTTAGTGGTTGCCTCTGCTCCATAACCAGGAATGAATCCTATAATAACGCTAACCACTGACTTTGGTTTCAATGATGCCTATGTTGCTGTTATGAAAGGTGTCATTCTAAGCATTAACCCAAAGGCTAATATCATCGACATTACTCATTCCATTGAGCCACAGAATATTACCCAGGCTGCTTTCGTTCTCAATGTCGCTTATCGCTATTTCCCCAAGCAAAGCGTTCATATGGCTATCGTTGACCCTGGCGTGGGGAGTGAGCGACAAGGGATAATCCTAAAAATGCCTTCATCCCTCTTTGTTGCCCCGGATAATGGCATTCTCAGCTATGTAATTAATGAATTATCCTACACTGAAGGCCCCTTAATCCACCATTCTAAAAGCCTTGAAAGGGTAACTTTCAAAAGGGGAATTGAAGCTGTAACTATTACTGAGCCACGTTTTTGGCGGTATCCAGTCAGCCCTACCTTTCATGGTAGAGACATCTTTGCTCCGGTTGCCGCTGGCCTCTCTTTAGGCATATCACCTTATGAATTTGGAGAAAAGATTACCTCCCTTTATGTTTTCCCTACTCCAAGGCCATCCTTCGATGCGCAAGGTAACTTAGTGGGGCATATTTTGTATATTGATCATTTTGGCAACTTGATTACCGATATAAAGAGCACTGATCTGCCAGAGGGAAATGTTATCATTGAAGCAGCAGGGCAACATATTCAAGGTATATCGCGTTATTATGAAGAGGGACAGGAATTGATAGCTATCCTAGGCAGCAGTGGTTATCTAGAAATATCACTAAGAGATGGAAGTGCCTGCGACTTCCTTGGCATGGAAATAGGAGACGAAGTAGAGGTAATATCAACTATCTAAGGAGGAAGGCTAACCTCCCCCGCATTACATTCGCCTCACACAGTGAGAGCAATATTCTTAAGCAATTCCCTTGCTTTTAAGCTCCTTTACCTCTTCCTCGCTATATCCCAGTTCCTTCAAAACCTCCTCAGTATGTTGGCCCAGAAGAGGCGGCGTTAACCTTATATCACCAGGGGTGTTCGACAATTTCACCGGTATACCTAACAACTTCATCTTTCCTCTTGCCGGATCCTCTACTTCCACCATCATCTCGCGAGCCTTCGTGTTCTCGCTTTCCAGTACCTCTCCCACCCTCCGAATTCGACCACAAGGTATGCCTTCTTGCCCCAATAGTTTAATCCATTCATCCGTAGTCTTCTTAGAGGTGATTCCCTCTATAATTTGCTTGAGGGCAGGCTCGTTAGCATTGCGGTCTGCCATGGTTAAGAAACGGGGATCCTTTATTAAATCAGGCTGCATCAAAACCTTGGTACAGAGAGTCTCCCAAAGCCTTTGATTACCTGCTGCTATGATCACACGTCCATCTTCTGTGGCGAAATCTTCATAAGGCGTTGACAAGGGGTGTCTATTACCTTTACGAGTGGGAGATTCCCCGGTAGCAATATATATTCCTGCCTGGTAGCTGAGAAGGGATACCAAGCTGTCCAGTAAGGCAATATCAACATGCTGACCTTCACCTGTCTTTTCCCGAGCAATTAACGCCGTAAGTATTCCTTGCGCCCCGTAAAGTCCTCCTACAAGGTCAGCGATAGCAATCCCGACACGAGTTGGTACATCAAATCCTGTAATGTCCATGAACCCCGACTCGGCTTGTATCATGACATCAAAGCCAGGTTTGTCCCACAAGGGTCCTTTCTGTCCATAACCCGAAATGGAACAATATATCAGCTTAGGATTAAGGACATGGATTGCTTCGTAAGAGAGGCCCATCCTATCCATCACCCCAGGACGGAAGTTTTCCAACAGTACATCAGCATTCTTTAGCAGCCTCCTCACGATATCAACCCCCTCAGGGGCTCTGGTGTTCACAGTGATGCTTTTTTTGTTTTTATTCAGCAACATATAATAAACGCCTTCCCCTCTAATAAACGGCGGCCCCCACTGTCTCAAGTCATCTCCTTTCCCCGGAAGCTCGACTTTAATCACCTTCGCCCCCATATCTGCTAACTGCATAGCGGCGAAGGGCCCAGCAGCAAAGCGGGTCATATCAACTACCTTTGTTCCCTCTAAAGGCCTCATAAAATCACCTCCTTTTAAATCAGCGGCTGTTTAATTTTGATTTCTCGTTCAAATTCAAGCATTTCAAGGGTGTCTCACCCCCAAATTTTCGTAGTGCGACCCTTTAGGGTCGTGCGCACGAGGCTAAAGCCTCGCACTACATTTTTAAACAGCCTCAATCAAACTTGGTCCATTCTTATCTCGCTATGCCCTGACTCGGTATCAATTGCCCTAAGTATCTATAATTTTATAAGACATCATCCCCTTCTTGTCAATCCATCGAACCTTGTGATGTTTCTAGCATGTATCTGTCTTGCATCAATTCCTAAGGCCTGGCTAAAACACACCAATCATCCTTAGCCCCAGATAGACCATGAGGGCGATAAAGATATATCTTAGCTGTTTCGCTGGTAGAGCATGTGCTATCTTAGCACCAAGCTGCGTCATAGGCACGCTGGTAGTTGCCAAACTTAACCATATGGGTAAATTTATATAACCTATTGAATGGGGAAGAAGGCCAGGCACTCCAATACCATTTACAATATACCCAATAACACCACCTAGACTAGTAAACAGTATTGCAGCTGTAGACGTTCCTACAGCCAAATGCATAGGGAAACTGAGCACCGATACCATTACCGGAACCATCACTATGCCACCCCCGATGCCAGCAAGCCCAGTTATTATGCCTATGGGAAAGCCACAAGCTACCAAAGAGATTAATTTGTTCTTGGGTTCTCCCACTTCGTTCGCTGGCTTCAGTACTCCTCCCAAACCCATCAACAAGGCCACAGCTAGGAGTAATCCTCCAAAACCTGTCTTCAGTACTTGACCTGGGAGGTGAGCAGCTAAAGTAGCTCCAGCCAGAGCTCCAACCAGGCCGCATGAGCCCAGAATCAAAGCTACTCTCCACAAAACTGCTTTTCTTTTGTTATGCGCCCACGCACTACTCATAGCTGTGGGCAAAACCACCAACAAACTTGTGCCGAAAGCTACCATTATAGCAGCAGCCGGCGAAATACCCATGGCCTCAATCACCCAATACATAATTGGAACCATGATAAAGGCACCACCAACTCCCAGTAGCCCACTAACAAAACCAACGCCTACACCGGTAGCCAGTAGTATAAAGATATGTGATATTATCAGTTCTTTGTACCTCAGCTTATTTCAAATGGATTAAAGGAAGGATTTCAAAAATATTCTCACCTCGCCTTAGAGTCAACCAACACTTTCAAGTGAAAGAATAACTGTTCATTTTGAGAATTTGAGACTGTAATTGCCTTCCCTCGCTCACATTTTTTCATGTTCACAAACTACTTTCAAGCCAATCAACATAGCTATCTTTCTTACTTACAATTATATTTCAAAACAATATCATCGACCTTACATCCAATGTCATTAGCAATGACAGGGCATTTTGCTTTAAATAAAAAGAAAACAGGTGCATTGCTCTTGCCTGTCAACCCCTCAAAATTTCCTTGTCCTTTACTGATAATTAACTTTGCCTTTACATAGAGACTTAAAAAATCGCTAGAGCATAAATCTAAGATTGTACCCGGTGCATCCGACCCACTGGAGATAACTCTGGCTATTTTATCTATCCCACAAAATTTTGCATCCTCTATTAAGGCATCATTAATTACAGGCTTGTTTCTCACCACATAAATAACATCTCTATTTAATTCTTCAATTAAAACACGGTCAAAAACTACCTCGCCAGCATTATCAGCTAAATAGAGAATTTGCTTTGTATTTTTTAGAATCACTTTGAATTCCTGATAATCAAATACCGCAAAATCTTTCTTAAATGCGTCTCTTATTTCCTTTTTAAGGATGAAGGAGCTATCTACTCCAAAGTCAATTACATTACCAGCAACAGCCAGCCTTATGGCTGCTAATAACTTATCTCCAGAGTGAGCCACTTTATCTTTCAAATCAGGGTAAATATTAAGGGCTATTCTATTATATTTCTCCTTCACCTTTCTGAAAGGGTCTTCCTCCTCAGTAACTTCTTTAACCAGTCTGTAAATAATTCTCCCCATCTCAGGTGGAGAACTTGATAAAGAGAAATTAGGCACTTCTGAAGCTAACCTATCCAATACCTTTTTCTGGATATCTTCATTCGCCCCAGCAATTCTTGCCGCTTTAAGAGCTTGCTTAAAGAAGCAAGGAATACAATCTAAATATGTTCTCATCCCAATATCACATCCTTGACAATAAGAACTATTGCAACCACAAGGCTAACACTTATAAAAATCCATTTCACATAATTTGGCTTTAGTTTGGTTACCATTAATCTAGAGCCTAGTTGACTTCCAATCAACACTGCTATTACACAAGGAATCCAGATATTCCATTGAGGTTGCGCCTGTAAAGTCATATGTGTCAAAAAACTGGATATGCCAGAGCAGGTAATTATAAAAGCCGAGGTTGCTACAGCTACCTTCATATCTAAGCCTATGATATAAAGCATAGGCATGACAAAACTCCCTCCCCCTCTTCCAAGCAAACCAGCAAAAAACCAAGAATAGAACCTCCCAAAATACCCACTTTAATACCCCTCTTTGCAGATAGTTCACTTTTAGAACGCCAATTAACTATAAGAGGGATAGTAGAAGCGACTGAGAATAGGGCTAATGCAATGATTAGGGGTTTTGTGGGCAGACTGAAGTTTAACCAAGCTCCTAGTGGAGCAAACACCACCATCGCCAAGCCAAAAGGAATAGCTAATTTCCAATTTATCATCCTCTTTAATCCAAAAGTTAAAGCTGGCACAGATGTGTTTGCCACATGTAATAGCATCCCAAGTGGAATTGCTTGAGCTTTGAGATCCATTCCTAACCAGAAGAGAATAGGCACATATAAGGTTGCTCCACCCCTCCCCAACATTGAGAATACAAATGCAATTACAAAAAAGAGAGCAGGAACAAAATAAGCAACGTCCATCCTTCAATTATATTAAAACAAAAATGATTCTAGAGGAATGAGCTGCTATCAGCTTCTTTCTATCCTCAGCTTGCCTTTAAGCCAACCAATTTGGACATTAGCCTTTTCATCTACAGAAGGAATGTATGGTTTGATATCCAAAAGTGGCGTGCCATCTATGGCATCTAACCCTTTTACTTTAAGGATGTTCTTTTCCCTAGCTATCAGTTCCACCACACATAACCCCAGTGGACAAGGTCTATCTGGCGACCTAGTAGTAAAAAGCCCATGCAACTTTATATCCCACGGTGTTTTAATGAGCAGATGGTATCCTCTGGATTTATGAAAGCAATATATTAGGATGATATGAGAAAACCCCTCTATATCTTTTAAGCCTTCCTCAAATTCTTGAAACACTTCTACCTGGCAGATTTCCTCTCGCTCACAACCCTGACGTGGTGCTTCTCCCCTATCATGGCAAGGCGAATGAATTACCCCTATGGGCCTCAATGTCAGAATCTGCCGTTCTTCCACAATGATAACTCTAAGCCTTAGTAACTAGTCTATCAATCCTCCCGATTATATCATCTACTTGTTGCTTTAAGCTGGAAACAGTAACTCTTAGCTCCTTAGGGGAAACCATAATTAATTCAAAAATTGCCCCTGGCGGGCAGACTTCAAGACACCAATAGCAAGAGTTACACCTTTTGGTATCTATTTTCGCTTTGTCTCGAACAAGGCTGATTGCTCCCTGAGGACAAACTCGGACACATAAGCCACAGCCCGAGCAAAGATTTTTATTTACTTTTAACACGGCTTAGCTAAAGCTTTGGCCTTCGCCGCAAAGTTTCCTGTAAATTCAGCGGCTTAACCTCAGGCCTTGGTGCTTCATAAACTGTCATTACATTCCCAAAATTATGAAAGTCGCCCTTGATGAAAGCCATTTCTGGTGGTGTTAGAGGCTTGACGGGGCAGGGACGTAAAGGAGTATTGAGTTGTACTTCGTCAGGAAGCAAACAACTTGCTACCTGTGCTATTTCCACAGCAAAATTTTTATTTGCCTCAATAAACATTATCTGCAGGCACAGCTTACCAGTGAATTTGCTTTTAAAAAGCTTAATGCCTGCAATTATATCACTAAGCATAAGACCAGCCATAGGTCTATTGACCTGTCTAAATAGCTCCTGGCTATGGGCATCTAGCTTAGCTACTACCACATTTGCCCTGGCTAAGTCATCACGCACATCTTCCCTAGATATTAATGAAGAGTTAGTCAGCACTGCCACGGGGAGATGTAAAATTGATTTTGCCAGGTCGATAGCCTGTCCTAAATTGCTAGCTATGGTGGGCTCGCCTGTCCCGGAGAAGGTAACATAATCGGCATTTATACTTCTCACCTGTTTTAGCTCTTCAGTTAATCTAGCCATGGAGACAAATTCTCCTCGTTCAGTAATGGGGTTGGTAGTTCTACCCAGTTGGCAATAAACACAATCAAAAGAGCAAGTCTTCCCTGGCGCACAGAGAAGATCTATGCCCAACGATCTACCCAATCGCCATGAAGGCACTGGTCCATAGACGATAGAATTCATTATCCGTTTCAGATCTTAGTGAACTCTATAAAGCCTTTTCCACGGTTCGTTTTTGGAAGCTAGATAGTCCCTGATTGCCTCCTTAAGTGTGTTTGCCGCCAAGAGGGCACAATGAAGGCTCTCCTCAGGAAGTCCTCCTAAGGCGTTTAGAATATCATCTTGGGTGATTTTTCGAGCCTCAACGACGCCCCTTCCCTTAACTAGCTCAGTGACCATGCTGCCGGAGGCAATACTAGGGCCACAACCGTCGGTCCAGAAGGTAGCATTTGCAACCCTACCATTTTTCACCCTAAGATATATTTCCATGGTATCTCCACAAGGGCCGGTTATCCTCCCAAACCCATCAGGAGCTTGAATCCGCCCCAAATTTCTTGGGTTAAGAAAATGGTCAATTACTTTCTCGGAGTAGAGCTTCCTCATATCCTCCATAACGGATTGCTCTAACCCTTTCAAGGAAGCATCAAATTCTTGTGTCATCTTCTCACCTCCTTCAGGGAAACCAGGCTGTTTAATTTTGATTCCCTGTTCAATTTCAGCTATCTCAGAGGTGTTTCACCCCCAAATTTTTGTAGTTGCCTGATTTATCAGGCACAGTCGCCCAATAAATTGGGCAACTACGTTTTTAAACACCCTCGAAAAGCTTCTTCTTGCTGTGTGTCATTCTGAACGTAGCGAAGAATTTCACAACGCTCAGGACAGGCTCGGCGAAGAATCTCAAGACCCTTCCCCTTCACTTTGTTCAGGGTCAGGGTGACGGGTGAATTACTTTCTCTCATTTAGAGCAACAACTACGTTGGCAAAGATATTAGACACGGCGTCCGAATTGTACCTCTCAATTTCACCCCGGTCACACAATCGGGCTAGTTCTGGGTCAATGGGCAATTGCCCCAACAGGGGAGCTTCAGAAGCTTTAGCCATCTCTTCGCCTTTGCTCCGGCCGAAAATTTCCAGTTTTTTTCCTGTTTCAGGTAACAAAAAATAGCTCATATTCTCTATTACCCCCAGAACACGAACATTCATTTTCCTTGCCATTTTCACTGCTTTCTTTACTACCATTGTGGTTAAGTCCTGAGGAGTAAAAACATCAATTACCCCGGAGAGCGGTAAAGTTTGCATTACAGTCAATGGGGCATCTCCTGTGCCAGGTGGCAAGTCTATTATCAAATAATCAAGCTCGCCCCAGAGCACCTCCTCCCAGAATTGGGTGACGGCCTTGGACATAAGAGGACCTCGCCAAATAACTGCTTCATCCTCGCTAGGCAATAGAAGGTTCATAGACATAATTTCAATTCCAGACCTTGATAATATGGGTAAAATGCCTGTCTCGCTGCCACTAGGATGAATATTCAAACCGAACATTTTAGGAATACTGGGACCAGTGATGTCGGCATCAAGTATGCCAACATCCTTGCCCTCTCGGGCAAAAGAAGCAGCTAACAAGCTAGCTACCAAAGATTTGCCTACTCCACCTTTTCCGCTCATTACCGCTATTATATTTTGAATATGGTTAAGCTCTTTGGGTTTGGCTTCAACAAAGTCAACAGCGGCTTCTTCTACCTCAGGGAGTTCACGAACTGCTGTAACCACTTTACCCTTTAACCAATCTTGAGACTGAGCAGGGATGGCTGTCGAAGCCAAAGTGATTTTCACTTTGCCATCTTTAAGTTCAATGCTCCGAACCAAATTCATCTGTACCAAGCTGCGCATCACTCCAGGGACAAGCACTTTATTTAACGCTTCCCTTGCTTGATCCTCGGTTACCATATCATTTGCCTCCTATCTTTATGTACCTAATGGTCACATAAATTATCACCGGTAGCTAATGTGCCTCTCACGTAGTCCAGAGCGATTTTCTCCGGATCCTCTTCCAGCGTGCCAGTAACAACTTCAATGCGGCTTTCTCTAAAAAGACTTTGGGCTCTGGACCCCATGCCTCTAGCTATGACAACGGAAACTCCTTCCTCAGCCAGCCACGCTGGAAGAAGTCCAGGTTCATGCCCTGGTGAAGCTATCGTTTCCCTCCTCATAATCACATTTTTCGTCTCATCTACATCAAAAAAAGCAAAATGGCTGCAATGACCAAAGTGTGCAGCCACTTTGCCATCTACTATGGGTACTGCATATCTCATTTTTAGCTATCCCTCCTGCAGGTGCCATCCTGAGAGCAAGGAGGCATCTCACAGCGCTCTGCTCTGCCGCAGCAAGTTCTACCAGGTGTAGGGCTGCTTATCCTTATAGTATAGGAAGCAGACAAAAGCTTCTCCAGATTCTCACTGCCGCAGACTGGACATTTAACATTTTCGCTACCAAGATTGCGAAGGAGTATTTCTGAGATTTTGCCGCATTCCAAGCATCTGTATTCGTAAATTGGCATTTCTTCCTCCTACTTATCTAAGCCTGCCGAAATAATTTGCCACAGCTCTCTTATTTCTTGAGTTACTTTGTTACTGGAATATTCCACTACAGGTAAGCCTTGAATAATCGCCTCGGTCACTACATTGTCAAAGGGAATCTTTGCTGCTATCTCTATTCCTCCTTCATGACAGTAATTTTCAATGCGGTAAGAATTTTCTTCATTAACGTCATATTTATTTATGCAAACCAAGGTAGGAATGCCAAAATGGCGGCAGACACCAATTACACGTTCAAGGTCATGGATTCCCGATAATGTAGGCTCAGTTACTAAGAGTGCTAAACTTGCTCCAGATAGAGAAGCGATAACTGGACAGCCAATACCTGGCGGACCATCGCTGATGATATAATCAAGATTTTGTCCTTCAGCTATAAGTCTAGCGTTATTCCGAACTAAGGTTACTAACTTGCCAGAGTTTTCCTCAGCGATTCCTAATCTAGCGTGAACAAGACTGCCATATCGCGTGTCAGAAATAAACCAATGCCCCGCCATACAAGGTTGCATAGTAATAGCATCAACAGGGCAGATTTGAGAACATAGACCACAGCCCTCACAGGAAATCTCATCAATAAAGTAATCTTTTATGGCTCCGAAACGGCATACTTCCTGACAAAGTCCACACTCAGTGCATCTTCCCTTATCAATAAAGGCAACTTGCCCGCTCCAGAACTCATTTTCCTCCTTGACCCGCGGTTTCAGTAGAAGATAGAGGTCGGCAGCATCCACATCGCAGTCAACCAACACCTTATTTTGAGCCAAAGCGGCAAAGGAAGCCACTAGGCTTGTCTTACCGGTCCCACCTTTACCACTGAGAACTACAACCTCTTTCATTTTTCACCAATCTCTTGCTTGCGTCGTGTATAGACTCGGTAAATTTTTCCACCCCTTTCCTGGAAGCATTTAGTGCATTGCTCCACTTCCTCCGGTTTAACTTCCTCAAGGCGAACTTCGAATCCAAGCTCTTCGTACATATCTGTTATCCTTTTGACGTGTGTTTCACCATCTATAGCAACTTCATGCCAATCTGTCACTTTACCACCTGACTAGCTGTGACTATTTGTTTGATGTCTTGAAAAAGCTTAAGGAAGGCACTGTGCCACTCAGGCATTCCCTCCATCAAGGAAACCCCTTTGGAGTAGAGCGTGGCAATATTTCTATCCAAAGGAATTTTCAGCAAGATGGGTATCTTTTGCTCATGGCAGTATTGCTCCACTTTTTCGTCTCCTACTCCAACACGATTAATTACCACCCCACATGGGATTTGTAATTTCCTCACTAGATCCACCGCTAGCGAAAGGTCATTTAAGCCAAAGGGGGTAGGCTCAGTTACAAGAAGGCAAAAGTCGCTGTCCTTAATTGCTTCTACCACAGGACAAGAGGTTCCTGGAGAAATATCGATGATGACCTCTTTTATACGGTCAATATATTTCTTCACCTCTCTGATTACAGGTGGAGCCATTGGCTCACCAACAGCAAGTCTTCCCTGAATAAACTCCATATCCCCTGAGTCGCCTGTTTCCACCACTCCTATTTCCCTTCCCACCTCGGAAATAGCGGACTCGGGGCATAAGTAAGAACACGCTCCACAGCCATGACACAGCTCAGGGAAAATAAGCACCTTTTCCTTAAGCACCGCGATAGCATTATAAGCACAAACTTCAGCACATCTACCACAATAGGTGCACTTTGTTTCGTCTACTTTAGGCACAGGAATCAATACCGGCTGGCTTTGGTTGATAGCTAAACGAAAAAAGATATGAGCATTTGGCTCTTCTACATCACAATCTAATAACTGCACCTTGCATTTGTCACTTAAGGCGAGAGCTAGACTCGTGGCCACTAATGTTTTTCCTGTGCCACCCTTACCACTAGCAACAGAAATTATCATTCACTCCCTGATCATCTTCGCGCCACACTTGGGGCAACTTAGGTTATAGCAGGGAACACCGACCTCATGAGGAACCTTTGTTCCGCAACTAGGGCAAACACAACTTCCGCTGGGACCTGCCCCAGGACGGCTTCCTCCCATCCTGCCCATCCCTCTACTTATGCCGCGCCCTAATCCTCTGCCTGTTCCTGGATCTTGACCAGAAGGTCCTGTTCCGTCTCCTCTAGGCATGATTCACCTCCGTTAAGAATCGGTTCTCTTTACCCTATTGGCGGGAGCCCACAGACTCCAGAACTACAAGTAGGGCAACTTATTCCTGAAGGCTCGGATGTACTTGAGCCAGGACTAAAGAATGAAGAGAAGACTCTCTTAGGATTTGAGGCATGACATTTAGGACAGCTTAAATCAGAGCCTCCCTCACCCATAGCCTGGCGAACTTCAAACTTCTCTCCACACCGAGGGCATTGATATTCATAGATAGGCATGGTGTACCTCCTTACTTCCTTTTCTCTAGCTCCTCAAGGCGATGCTGGATTTCACTCAGCTGCTGCCCCAGTGCTTGAGCCTGATTTTTAAGTATCTCTATCTCTTGTTCCGGGTTCACAGCCTGAGGTGCTGGTCCTGCCATAGGTGTCATTCCTAATCCCATTCCCATACCACGCCCCATTCCCATGCCTCTGCCCATCCCCATACCGCGGCCCGTACCCATACCAGGAGTAGCTCCCATTCCGAAGTGAGCCACTACATTAGCTTGAGCGGTTGGCTGAAGTCTATTATCCTTATAGGCTTCTATAGCATCCCTTATTCTACCAGTGACGCCAGTGATTACCTGAAGACCTGCGGCTGAAAGAGTCTGGTAGGCATTAGGTCCACAATTGCCAGTGAGTACTACTTGTACTCCTTTGTTAGCAATCATCTGGGCCGTGCTAATGCCTGCTCCACCAGCAGCCATGGCACTAGAATTCTCTAAAGCCTCAAACTGCATGGTTTGTGGGTCAACAATGATAAAGTATTGGCAACGACCGAAGCGAGGGTCTACCTCAGCATCTAAACTAGGACCAGTTGCTGATATGGCGATTTTCATCATACATCTCCTTCTTATTTTTCCTTTTCCAGTTCACTCATTCTAGCATCAATCTGCTCCAATTGCCCCTTTATTGCCTCAGCCTGACTCCTCAGGAAATCAAGTTCCTGCTCCCGGGTCATTTGTGGAGCATAAGGATAGGCTGTTGCCCCTCCATACGGCGGCATAGCTGCAGGGCTACCATAAGCTGCAGAAGCTGGTGCCCCAGGCATTGCCTCAGGAGCAACACCTCCATAATAAGGCGTAGCCCAAGGGCTACCGTAGGAAGGATAGCCTGGCGATACAGGCATCCCTGCAGCCCCAAAATATGCACCTCTGGGCAATCCTCCTCTCCCTATGCCAACAAAAGGCCAAGGGGGAGAGCTTCCCCTAAATCCAAAACCTCCTCCTCTCCCAAAACCATACCCACTTCCTAAGCCCCAAGGGCTGCAAAAACCCCTTCCACCTCCCGTCATAGGACCCATTCCACGAGGTCCTGTTCCATCAAATCCTGGCATAATTCACCTCCTTTCTGTGTGTCATTCTGAGTCGTAGGCGAAGAATCTTTGAGACCCTTCGCTATCGCTCAGGGTGACAATTGAATATTCTCTATTTACGAAGCTCTTCAAGCCTCGCCCTCACTCCATCCAATTCGCTTATCAAACATTTTTCTTGTTCTTCAAGCATTCTTATCTCTTCCTCCTTAGGCATAGCTCCCCATGGTGAATAACCATAGCCTCCATAGGAGTATCCGTAAGGCATCCCATACCCGAACCGTCCCCAAGGATTCCATCCAAACCAAGGCCACATTTTACCACCTCCTTAAAATTTTTTCTTATTGTTACCACCATGGTGGATATGCATAGGAGAATCCATAGAATGGAACATAACCTCTGCCATAGTATGGATAGCCATACCAGCCAGCGTAGGGGTACCCGTAAGGCATCCTCCTACCAAACCACCTTCTGGGGATAGGATTGGCAAACCCAGGCCTGCCAAAGCCGGCACAAAAACCCGCCGCTCTTCCCGTCATTGGCCCCAATCCTAATGGTCCTGTTCCATCTCCAAATGGCATTTTCGCCCACCTCCTTTCCTTATATTTTATCGCCTACCTCTCCCTCCACGAAATCTCCTGCCATATCCTCTTCCAAAACCAAATGAAGGCAAAGGCTGGATATTCGCACCGCAGCATACAGGACAGGATAACGGAGTCCTACTTGCCAGAACCTCAAAGGGAACATTCCATTCATGTCCATCGTTGTTACACCTGAAGCGACTTTGGGGCAGTCCAAAGTTTCCACCCTCAATTTGGATCGCCTTGCCATTAATCAAAGCATCAGCTAATTTCTTTCTAGCTAACTCCAGTATACGGTGGAAAGTCGGCCTGGAAATATGCATCTCTTGAGCACATTCCTACTGCTCCAACCCCTCTAAATCTTTAAGTCGAACAGACTCGATTTCCTCCACTGAAAGGCAGACCTTCTGTAAAACATTTGCCGCAGGCCCTACCGGCCTAAAGAAACCTGTGCTCGGCAATTGGGCCACACAACGTAATTTCACCGGCCTAGCCAATAGAAATCACCTCTTCTACAGTGTTTATTATGAACATATGTCAATAACAATCCTAACATCCACCATCAATGTTGTCAAATTTTGAAAACATTGCCTGTTGGTGATACAAATTAGGATATGGAATGTATAGAACTTTTCCCCAGTCTTTCCCATTGCATAGAAACTGTAGCCAAAGAGGAATACTGGAGCCTGGTAAGCAAGTATATGGGGAATAAGCAAGAGGATAAAGAACTACAACAGAGGATTGAGCTGCTTAAGGCTTTCTTGGAATCGATGGACTTTAGAAAGCTCCGCAACCAAAGCGAAAAGCACTTAATGCAAGGGGAAAAGGTTAAATTTATAATCTACTGGAAAGAAAATAAACCAGACTACGATATGATAGTAAGCTAGCCCTTCGAGCTTTCTCTTTGAATTAAAGCTATAGATTGAGCAGCTATCCCCTCTTCCCGGCCGATAAAACCTAAACCATCGGTGGTGGTAGCCTTAATTGTCACCTGTGTTGGTTCAATACCTAAAGCTTGACTAATTTGTTTCCTCATCTCAGGGATAAAAGGCGAAAGTTTGGGACGCTGAGCAATAATGGTAGTGTCTATATTAGCCACGCTAAAGCCTTTTTCTTTAAGTAGCCCACAAACTTCACTCAGCAAAACTAGACTGGAGATACCCTCGTGTTTTAGCTCTTCGGGAGGAAACTGAGTACCAATATCACCAAGGTCAGCAGCACCACATAAAGCATCTATTACAGCGTGAGTTGCTACGTCAGCATCGCTCCACCCCAGTAAGCCTTTATCATAAGGAATATCTACGCCTCCCAAAACCAGCTTGCGTCCCGGAACTAAAGGGTGACTATCATAGCCAATGCCAACTCTTAAATCTCTTTCCATTCGAGACCCTTCGCCATGCTCAAAACATGCTATGTCTGTGCAGAAAGCCGCCTATATCCCCCAAAGTCATTATTAGTATACACCTAAACTTTGTAAGATAGCTTCTCGGTTTTCCCACTCGCTAAGCATATTGAACAAAATGGACCATCGTGCAATCAGGTAACAAAGCAAGTTTTTGTGTAATGGCAGTCAAGATCTAATCATGCACTGGGATTAACGATGCGCCCAACAAACAGAATGGTACCGGTCTCTATGTCGTGGATGAGAAAGACAAAGGGGCGGTTAACGGTAACCTCAACAGGCTCCTCCGGTGTCATCTCCGTCGGCATCACCACTGCAGTGGCAGCTGCCGCTTCTGTGCCTGCTTCATCCACAGAGACGAACGCCTTGTGAACCACATCTCCGATGAACAGGTCGCGGTTGCCCGTCATGCCTGAGAAGTCTGCAACCCCCCATAAGAAAGCATCTGGCATGCCCATCGCTGCGAGAGTCTCCCTTAGACTAAAGTCCGATTCGAATTCAAATTTCGGCATTGTCAGGGCGACCCGCTTGTGCTCCAGTTCCCTAATAATTCCATCCACCCGCTGGGCATCCAACGATCCTTCAAACGCCTCGAATTGGCCAGCCCGGGAAAGCAGGATCACCATCGAGAGTTCACGGCCGTCATATGGCAATTCGACCGCTTGATATCCATCACCCTCAGCATAACCGAACGACTCCGTCTGCTTCATCATCGGCACCGTGACCTCTCCCCCATCAAGCAGATAGAATGGGCCATCCTCAGTCATGTCCTCACTAAAGGGGTACTGCCAGGCCGCATTGAAGTAGATGGCATTGGTGAGGACAAGCCGTGTCCACGTGTCAATCAGACCTTGCGGAATCAGGTCCTCAATCCG
This sequence comes from Dehalococcoidia bacterium, assembly GCA_030605665.1. The sequence goes on from JAUWHW010000032.1 coordinate 18,532, forward strand.
ACCCTCGGTCTGCCCACTGACCCAGTTATTGATGGTGATGCGAGACTCTTCCGGTGCACTGGCGAAATCAAGGGGCCTCAGCCCGGCACCGTAATTCTCAGCCAGGAGGTCGAGAAATTCGGAGAGGAATTTGTATCCCTCTTGACCCCAGATGGCGTTGACGATGTTTAGTCGGAAGCCTTCTCCATCCTTGCCTTCGGCACCCTCACCGCGGCTGGCGAGCTCGATATCCAACCAATTGAATGCCGGGTGCAATTGGTTATTTGGGAGGATAAAGTGGAGAGTATCGGCCATCTGCTCTGCAGTCTCACCACGAGCGCCGGCGTAGGTCATCGCCAGAGCCAGCGAGATGCTGTACGGAGAGTAGAAGAGGTTGTCATCCTCTTCTCTAAGTGCCTGATACATGTCGAAAGCGAAGGAGCTGTTTCCGTCGACTAAAGTTGCCAGATCGGCTTCATTCACATCCGGCGAAGTCACCCGCTGCTTGTCTGATTGTATTACCACACCGGTTACTGGCTGAGCACAGGCCACCAAGCCCAAAACTACGACTAGCATTATTGCAGACAGCAATATGTTCTTCATCTTAGCTACCTCCTATTGCAGTTCTTAGCGATCCTCAAATTCCTGTTTACCTTTCCCTACGTATTCTATTTGACAACCACGGTCAAGACAAATGTCCAAGCTCCCTTCTCACCACCTTCCCACGGCCGGCTATACTCCATGGACACGCTGCTTGTGCCTTTCTTGAGTGCCTTGAAAGTCCATACTTCTTTGCCCGCAGCACCCTCAACATCCTTGGCTTCGGGAGGTATAAACTCGTGGTCTACTTGTTCTAGCACAATCTGATCACTAATTTGTGCCGACTTTGACCACTGGAAGCCTGTTGTGGGGTTGGAGCATAAAGTTACTGTAAATGAATCGCCAACAGCAACTTGGGCTTCCTTGCTAATGGAACGCTCACCAGGTGGGAGCTTGATAAAGTCATCACAGGAGGCCTCTACAGATAATTGCTTTGGGGCACAAGCGAACAGCAATGTTGAGATGGCAGTAATAATAAATACTAAGGTTAGCTTTGATTTCATTTTCATCCCTCCTCTAACTTGTAGGCACATCTATCACATATATGTCGCGGGGCTCACCTTCACTTAATTCATATGTCACAAAAGCTATCTTCGATCCGTCGGGGCTCCACTCCATGTGCTCTATGAATCCAGTGTCAACTTTTGTAAGCAGTTTTCTATCGCTTCCATCTGCATTCATCATCCAGATCCCAATTTCTTGGGTCTCGCCCACGCCCATAGAACTCTTTTTCCAAGAAGTATAAACTATCTTAGACCCATCAGGGCTCCATACCGGGTATCTTTCGTTGGCGGAAGTAGTTGCCAACGCTGTTACAGCACCAGGCTCTTTGC
>JAUWHW010000069.1 GCA_030605665.1 Dehalococcoidia bacterium
ATAACCAAACTCCCGCCAAGGTTTTCTAGTGGCCGATTGTAGTATTCCCGAATATCGGCAAAATGATATGCTTTACCAGTCTGCACCAGCGTTGCTGGACCAAGTGGGTCATCTGTCCAGCTACTCCATACTGAACCATCCGGGTTATATCTCACCGCATCTTCAAGCCAGCTAATAGTGATTGTTTCTCCTATTGGGCCTTTTGCCATGACTGGTGTTACTGCAAGCAAGCTTAGGCTTAGCACCAAAACTATGGTAAATAATTTCTTTTTCACTCCTCTCCTCCTTTGCTAGTATTTTCGGTCTTTCCCAGATGCCACTCAGTCTTTCCTGAGCGTCTTCTGCTGTTCGACTACGCTACTTCTCATAGGCATGACTTCCTTGACACATCATTCTCGTCTAAGAACACCTAAAATAAATGGTAGACAAATAGAAAAGCCCACAACAATATTGCTGTGGGCTCAACCATTGATTACACTTAGCAATAATACTCCTCACCCTTGACCTCCTTAGATCCTTACTACTCCGCGTAAAACTGAAACCTACCCCTATACTACAAGTATATTTTGAGTCTGCCCGTGCTCCCGGTCAATAGCTTTTTAGTACTATGACTATCGTCTTAGCTCGTCTCCTTTCCTGTCACGATGCAAAAATTTGTTTAGCCTTCCTACATCTACCTGGTTGGATTACTCGTTAGGGAAAATTACCACCATGAATCCCAATCTGCAGATCTTTCTTAGCAAGAACTCTGCGGCTCTTTTGGCAACATGCCGTAGGCGCTTGTGCTATAATTATACTTGGAAGCAAGGAGATAACTGGAGATGAAGCAGAAATCTTTGAGACAATTAGCCAAGGAATTGGGAGTTTCAGCAAGCTATTTATCACAAGTTAGGCATGGCAAGCGACCGCCAAGTGACAAGGTCTTTGGGGTGTTAAGCACTCTCAGCCTCGGTGTTAAGCAAAGTGCTGAGATAATATCTGGTAGGCCGTACAGGACTCGAACCTGTGACACCCTGATTAAAAGTCAGGTGCTCTGCCAACTGAGCTAACGGCCCATGATTCATAAACTATAGTTAATAAATCTACTATGGTTGAGAATATGATGTTCTATTCCGATGTCAAAAGATTAGAAATATAACAAGCAAAAGCAGGATGAACATCACAAATATAGCCACCGTCAACAGCTTCGACAGAAAAAGCTACTCTGTTTGGTTTTCTAACTGGGTCACCAAATTTACTCAGCCCTGTTTCATTCCAAGGCATATTATGCCCCAATATTTCTAGAAAACCCTTCACATCCCTAGGATGGTCTAATACTACTTCAAAGGGAAGTTGCTGGGCTAACCCCTGTAGTTGTTCAGGTTTCAGCTTTATTCGCATATCTGGTGGAAATTATACTTTGGTAAGTGTAGGGTGTCAACAAAAAGCTCCGCGGCAAGGTTATGTTCTCCGCCAACCCAGAATGGCTATAGCGCTAAGCCCAGCTCCTGCGATTACCGCCCCAATCCAGCCCAGCAGACACAGACTGGTGACAATTGCCCCGGCAATGATTATCCCTGTAAGAATAGATAGGAAGGCGTGCCTGAATCTTAAGCCAAGTAAGAAAGCGGCAATAGAGCCAGTCCAGGCTCCGGTTACTGGGAGTGGGATGGCTACAAATAGTGTCAAACCAATTCTCTCGTACCTTTCGATGGCCTTTCCTCGCCGTCGGGTATGCTCAAAGACCCAGTTAACTAGCCTCCGACCTACCTCCACACGGCTGACAGCTTTAGCCAGTGGGTCTAAGAACAATAAAAGGATTGGCACAGGCAATAGATTGCCAATAATGGCTAAATAGAAAGCCTTATGCCAGGGCATATGGAATAAGTTTATAGCTATTGGCAAAGCTCCTCGAAGCTCCGTTACCGGCAAAGCCGATACGATAACCACTATTAGCTCCTGGGAGATATTCCAGCTCAGTAATTGTTCAATCATAGTCTTTGATTAACCATTATATCACCAAGCATTATTTGCCTGGCTCATCTATTTTATAATTCCTTATCTAAAAGGAAATTATCCGTACAGTTAAGGAATTGTAATCCATCACGCTTCCACCTATAATTCCCACTGTAATGAGTCAGCCTACAGTGGTTATAATCCTCCCCACCCTTAATGAAGAAGAAACCATCGGCAAGGTCATTGATGAAATACCTCAAGCCATACTGAGAGAGAAAGGCTACCAGGTCAAAGTGCTGGTTGTTGATGGAAGTAGCGCTGACTTAACCCGGCAGATTGCTCAGGAAAGGGGCACTGAGGTCATCGTCGAACCCAGGAGGGGCAAGGGCAGAGCGATGAGGAGTGCTTTTGAGCAGGTCGAGGCTGACTTCGTCTTCATGCTGGATGCCGATTATACCTATCCCGCCGCTTACATCCCTGAAATGCTGGATATATTGCATCGGGGCTGCGATGTGGTCATTGGCTCCAGATTGAAAGGGGAAAGGGAAAAAGGGGCTATGACCTGTTTGAATACCATAGGAAACCATCTACTTACCCTCATGGCTAATGTGTTGTATCTAACCAGGATAAGCGACCTGTGCACCGGCTATTGGGGCTTGAAGGGCAACATTATACCCCGGCTGCGTCTATCTGCCACTGGCTTTAACTTCGAGGCTGAACTGTTTACCCAGATAGTTAAAAGCGGCTACTCTATAGGCGAAGTGCCCATTTACTATCGCCGCCGCCCCACGCCTACTAAGCTCAGCTCCATAAAAGATGGACTTACCATAGGCTGGACCCTGCTGAGCAGAAGGTTAAAATGAAGATATTCATCACTGGAGGTGCCGGCTTTATCGGCAGCCATCTTATTGACCGCTTGATTAACTCAGGCGAAATAACCGTTTATGACAACCTCAGCTCAGGCAGTAAAGAATTCATCCAGCACCATTTGGGCAACCCCAGTTTCCACTTCATCTAGGCTGACCTGCTCGACTTTGATGCCTTAAACCAAGCCATTGCCAACCACGACATAGTTTTTCATCTGGCTGCTAATCCTGATGTCAGGGCTGGAATTGCAAATACCAACCTCGATTTGCAGCAAGGGACACTGGCTACCCATAATGTCCTTGAAGCCATGAAAGTGAACCAACTCGGCAAAATAGTCTTTGCCTCTAGCTCCACTGTTTATGGCGAGGCAGGCATAAGGCCAGTAGGTGAGGATTATGGTCCATTACTGCCTATATCCCTCTATGGGGCCAGCAAGCTGGCTTGTGAAGGGCTTATCTCCGCTTTCTGTCACCTCTTTGATATGCAAGCCTGGATTTTCCGTTTTGCTAATGTCGTTGGCGCCAGAAGCAGCCATGGTGTTATCTTTGACTTCATCAATAAACTAAAGCAAAATGCCACAGAGCTGGAAATACTTGGGAATGGTACTCAGGAGAAACCTTATCTTCATGTTGATGACTGCATTGATGGCATCCTCTTTGGCTTGAAGCACTCTCAAGAGCGGGTGAATGTGCTCAATCTTGGCGTAGACTCCTCCACCAATGTAACGGCCATTGCTAACATGCTAGTTGAAGTCATGGGCTTATCTAGAGTAAAGTTCAGCTACACTGGTGGCAATCGCGGTTGGCGTGGCGATATCCCTCAGGTAAGATTTGATATAACTAAGATGAAAAACTTAGGCTGGAAGCCCAAATATAGCTCAGATGAGGCAGTCAGGCGAGCAATAAAGGACATCTTGGAGAAATAATTTTGAAGGAGATGACCAATGGCATTAAAAGATAAGAATGTATTCATTACCGGGGTAAGTGGTTTTACTGGCTCACACCTGGCTAAGCACTTGCTAAATGAAGGAAACAATGTTTTCGGCTTGGTCAGGAGGAAAGCTGATGGCAGCCTGCCACAAAACCTTCAGTACTTGGGGATTGACAAAGAGGTAAGATTGCTGGAGGGAGACATATGTGATATTTCTGGCATTGCCTTTGCCTTAGACCAGGCTAAACCAGATGTGATATTTCATTTCGCTGCTCAATCCTTTATTCCCAGGTCATTTTCTCATCCCTGGGAGACCACAGAAACGAATTCCCTGGGTACAGTTAACCTTCTGGAGGCGGTTAGAACTAAAGATTTGCACCCAACCATAGTATTCGCCGGCAGCAGTGAGGAATACGGACTGGTTATCATTTCCCGGCGCCAATACCAGGAAGTCCTGAATAAATATGGCACAGTCTTTCCCGAACCAGAAAATATACCCGAGCTGCCTATCAGCGAGACTAATCCTTTACGACCAATGTCTCCCTATGCTGTCTCTAAGGTTTTTGGAGACTATATTATGAGGAACTATCATAACTCCTATGGAATGAGGACCATAGTTTCTAGAGGCTTCAATCATGAAGGTCCGGGGAGAGGCAAGATGTTTGTCACCTCTGTCATCACCAGCCAAGTTATGCAGCTTAAGCGAGGTGAGATTGACAGGATAACCATAGGCAACGTTAATGCCTTCAGAGACTGGTCGCATATTAACGACATAATGAAAGGGTACTGCCTGCTAGCGGAGCAGGGGAGACCTGGTGAGGTTTACAACCAGGGTTCCCAGAGAACCAACTCGGTTTTGAGTTACCTCTTGGTAGCTCTTGAATCTGCTGGTTATACCGTGAGCAAAATTCAGACCATCAAGGGTGACAAAGTAGTAGACAATCCAACCGAACTGGACGGCTCGCAAATATTTGGGCTGAGCTTTGAAAAGACCAAAGTGGATAAGCTAATGTTAGAAGGTAAATTAGAGTTTTACCCCTCAGATACGGGAATTACAGTTACCACTGACAAAGGTGAGGTAACTATAGAGTTTGACCCAGAGAGATTTCGCCCCGCCGAAGTTCCCATCTTATTATGTAATACGAGCAAGATTCGCAAGCTCGGCTTTCAAATAAATCATAGCCTCAAAGACATAATTAACGACCAATTGAATTATTATCTAGACCCAACGAGGTAACAGGCTGCCATCTGAGACCTTCGCTTCCTGTCATTCTGCCCCCTTCGCCTTTTGTCATTGCGAGCCGAAGGCGTGGCAATCTCATCTCGCTCAGGTCAAGCTCTGCAAAGAATCTCTTTGCTCCCTCTTCGCTCATGGTGCCAACTTCCTACATAGTAATAGATGGTAGACACCTCAAAAGGTATAATTGTAGTGGCGGAGTTCATCTCCGCCTTATTTCCCTCATAGTACCAATTTCCTATATAGTCGATGCCCTCTGGTTAAGGTATAATACAGCTAAGAGGAAAAACTTTGTGCTAGAAACAGCCCTCATTGCGAGCCGAAGGCGTGGCAATCTCACCATGGGCCGAAGAGACAGTGAAGAGGGAGCGTGGCACTGAATACAAGATAACCAGGCTCTCTTTGGACATTTCGCATGGGCTTATTGTCTTGATATAATGGATGAAGAATTTAAAGCAAAGAAACTCAGAAATGAAAGGAAGTTCTCTCAATGGGAGGAACTGCCACTGGGCGGCAGAAAATATTGGTATGAAGTTGTAGGTAGATTTGGATTTAGGGCTCGCTATGTGAAAGAAGTCGACGAGAGGGAAGGAACAATTAGATTTCGTCAGGAAATTTACGATAGCGAAGGCACTTTGATCGAAATTCACGAGAAGTTTCCTGTAGATTTAGGGCATCGGCGATTAAAGGAGGGTGGACATGAAAGTTAGCAAAGAGGATGTAGCAAACAAAATATTAGCTTATCTCAATCGCTCTATCAGCCTTGAACAGATCGTTGATTGGGCGGAGGACATGGTTTCTGAAGCCGAATATAATGAAAAGGATTTTGAATTAATAAGAGATATTTTAAGCCATTTAGGGCTTGCTGATGTCAGGGAGTTTGGTTTGTCTTGGGATGATTGCTATAATTATCTCTCCCGGCTGGGTTATCAAGTTAAGGTTACTGTTCACTAAACACTTAACCAACTCAATAAACTAGCGTGACTAGCTACTGCCGACTAATCTCCCTTCTTGCCTTCCCCCGTCAAAGCTGTATATTAAGTGCTATGCCAGATTGACCTTTTGGGAGCAAGCAATGCTGAAGACAACGGTCCGTGAAATCGGAGACAAATGTTTGGCTTATAGAGCATAGTACCAATTTTCTGTATAGCAAAGGTTCCCTAATCAAGGTATAATATTTGGTGTAGTTTAGAATGAGGCTTTATTTAGATACTTCAGTGTTTAGCGCTTACTATGATGAAAGAGCATCTGAGCGGATGGAACTTACAACTGAATTTTGGACAAAGCTGAGTGGACATGAAGGACTTTGTTCTGAACTTACAACTATATCAATAATAAACTCGGGCTCCGTTCTATTGAGATTCTGGCTCCCCCAGAAATCTAGAACAAGGAGGTGAATAAAATGTTTGATATAGGGAGATTAAAGGCAGAAACTGGACTTGACCCCCAGAAACTCGCTCTCCTGGAGGAGAAAGTTAGGGAAGAATTCAAGGCTGACGAGATGATGTTTGAGCTTCACTATATTCGAGTTCTTAGAGCCCTTCAAAAGGGCTGGATTGACCTGGAGGAAGCTCTCGCCGAAAGCATTAAAGTATGACTCATTGCAGCAGGCGAAGTTGAATTAAAGGTTGGAGATCTTAGCAAGGTTAGTTTTGCCCATCAATGTAACCACCGTTGCCGATATGAAAAACCTGGGCTGGAAGCAATGTCATTGCGAGCCGAAGGCGTGGCAATCTCACTATGGGCCGAAGAGATAAGTGAAGAGGAGACGTGGCAACCAGATATAGCTCAGATGAAGCAGTTAGGCGAGCAATAAGAGATATACTAACCATACAAGCTCGATAGGCCTTAAAAGGGAATTGGATGAGACGAAGATTAAAATTCTACCTTGATACTTCAATATTTGGCAGCCTGTTTGACTTTGACGGCCCGACTCTTATTTCATGGAATTATAGGCACATGGTAAACTTAAAAGTTAAAAGGGCGGTAAACGCCATAAATTTAAAGCTAGGCTATAGGCCTATCGAAATTTTATCTCCTGAGGAGGTAATAGGTTATGGAGAAATGGAGTCATAGGTCACTGGACTGGCTTCATAAGGTAAGGGAGCAAAATTATGAGCGCACGCGGAGCAAAGACCCGGAAGAGGTGGCTAAGGAAACGGTTAAAGACGCTGAGGCTTTGATAAAGGCGTTAAACCTTGAGCTAATTTATCCCATAACCAGCCAGAAATAACTTGCTTGTAACTGGTGTAACTGCCATTGCCAACATGGTAGTTGAAGCCATAGACTTATCTGGAGTAAAGTTCATCTACACAGGTGGCAGAGGTCAAGCTTCTAAAAGATTATGGCATGATGGTCAAAGTTGCGAGCATAAATGAAAAAGCCAAGGTTTTGGGAAAGAGAAATCTGTTGATTGGCGGATGTCATAGCCCTGGATGCGTCAGGTTTTCAGCAAATGTGTATCGGAATGATTGACTTTAGAATGCGAGGAGAGAAATGATTGTGATCCAAACTCCCCTCCGAATAAGCTTTGTAGGAGGTGGGACTGACTTTGAGGACTTTTACGCAAACCACGGTGGTGCTGTCCTTAGTACTGCCATCGACAAGTGTGTCTTTGTCATCGTCAAGGAAAGATACGATGATATGATCTGTGTGAACTACTCGAAAAGAGAAATAGTAGACCAGTTTGACGAACTGAAGCACGAATTGGTAAGAGAAGCGATGAGAGTAACTGGCGTGGAAAAGGGAATAGAGGTCACTACTCTTGCTGATATCCCTGCCGAGGGGACTGGGCTTGGTTCATCAAGCAGCGTTACAGTTGGGTTGCTTCAGGCTCTCTATACCTACCGGGGAGAAATTGCGTCAGCGAAAACTTTAGCTGAAGAGGCATGCCGCATAGAGATTGATATTCTCGGAAAACCTATCGGGAGGCAGGACCAATATATCGCCTCCTACGGCAACATGCGATTCATCACCTTTGCCAAGAGTGGTGTCGAGGTTGAAAAAATTGAGCTTTCGCCTGAAGATAAGAAGAGACTAAATGATAACCTTCTTGTTTTTTATACTGGCGTAACCAGGAAGTCAAGCGAAATCCTGTCGGAGCAGAAGGCAAATATAAACAGCCGTGCTGAGGTGCTCTGTGAAATGCAGAAGCTGGCATTCGAGGGGAGGGATGCCATTCGCGGGGGTGAGTTTGATGTATTCGGTGAGATACTGCATAAGGGATGGCAACTTAAAAAACGGTTGGCAAGCAAGGTGAGCAATCCAGCAATTGACGATATTTACAGTGCGGCCCGCAGGGCTGGAGCAATTGGCGGTAAAATCACTGGAGCTGGTGGAGGTGGTTTCATACTCTTCTATTGTCCCAAAGACAAGCAAGATAATCTTACGAGAGCGCTTAAGGGGCTCAGGGAACTCCCCTTCCGTTTCCAGCAGGATGGGAGCAAGGTGATCTTCAACTACAGGAGAAGTTGGTGAAGCTTTCGCGTACCAATAGTACTGGGCTTATTGGTTGCCATCCCATAAAGGAGGGTGAAATCTTGTAAAGATGAATCAGAAAGATATTAAGATTATAAAGAATTACCTTTCTGAAATTAGTGCTACTTTGGCGAAGCTGCCCGTGGAGGGGATTACCCAGGTTGTTGAATTGCTTGAACAGGCACGGGCGAACAGGAAAAGAGTCTATATTTTCGGCAACGGTGGCTCAGCCGCTACCGCCTCTCACTTTGCTTCCGACCTGGCAAAGGGGGCAATCTGCAAAGGGAAGCCCAGAATAAAAGCCTTTGCCTTGACCGATAATGTTCCCCTTCTCTCCGCCTGGGCAAACGATACTGCCTACGAAAACATCTTTGCCGAGCAATTGGAAAATTTCATTGAGATGGGAGACATTGCTATAGGCATCTCAGGCAGCGGCAATTCTCAAAATGTGCTTAATGGTGTGAAAGTGGCCAAGGTTAAAGGCGCTACCACCATCGGCTTTATCGGTTTCGATGGAGGGGAACTCAAGGACCTTGTAGATATAGCCATTGTAGTGCCTAACCATAACATGGAGCAAGTCGAGGACATCCACCTTCTCTTGGAGCATGTCATTACTACTTGCCTGAGGATGTCTGGTGATAGCTTGGAAACCTAGAACCTAGAACCTAGAACCTAGAACCTAGAACCTAGAACCTAGAACGTAGAACCTAGAACCTAGAACCTAGAACATAGAACGTAGAACAATGAACATCTTAGTCACCGGCGGCGCAGGATATGTAGGAAGTGTGGTAGCCGAGAAACTGCTGCAGCAGGGCTATAAAGTCATTATTTTAGATAACCTTCGGCAGGGGCATAAAGAAGCAATTCTCCCCGAGGCTCAGCTTATTATCGCTGATATTTGCGAAGCTCAGAACCTTGAGGATGTTTTTCACCGATTTAAAATTGATGCTGTAATGCATATGGCTGCGGAGACTGTGGTGGAATATTCCATGACTGACCCCAAAAGGTATTTCCACAATAACATTGTCGGCGGAATAAAGCTCCTTGATGCTATGCTTAAGCACGGGGTCTACAAATTTGTCTTTTCCTCCAGCGCTGCGGTTTATGGAGACCCTAAGAGCATTCCTATTGAGGAGGACCATCCCAAGCTTCCTGTAAACAGCTATGGTGAGTCCAAGCTCATGTTTGAGCGCATCCTGGAATGGTATGGGAAAGCCTACGGGCTTAAACACATTTCCTTGAGATACTTTAATGCCGCTGGAGCAACCGAGCTTCTAGGTGAAGACCACCACCCTGAAACTCACCTCATTCCCAATGTTCTCAAAGCTGCTCTCCTCCAATCCCCAATCCCCAATCCCCAGCCCCAGGGGCTAGGGATTAGGGGGTCGGGATATGTCTCCATATTCGGCACGGATTATCCTACAAAGGATGGAAGCTGCATCCGGGACTATGTTCATGTAATAGATATTGCGCAGGCACACATCTTGGCACTGGAAAAGCTCGAGTCCCTAGCCCCTGACCGCCACCCCCTAGGGACTGGGGATTGGGGACTAGGAGCTAGGGCCTATAACCTGGGTAATGGAGAGGGTTACTCCGTGCTTGAGGTGGTAGAAGCAGCGAGAAAAGTCACACAGGCTGAAATCCCTGTCAAAATTTCTCCCAGGCGAGCTGGAGACCCGTCAGTTCTGGTGGCGAGTTCCCGCAGGGTAAAAGAAGAACTCGGTTGGAGCCCCGAATTTCCCCAGCTTAAAGCCATTATCGAAGGCGCTTGGAAATGGATGAGAAAGCATCCAGAGGGGTATTCTAGGGACTAGGGACTAGGGACTAGGGACTATGTTAGAGTGGCAAAATCTGGAGGTTTGGAAGGAGGCACATAGGCTGACGCTGGAAGTGTACCACTTGGCTCAAGAGCTCCCTGATAAAGAGCGCTTTAGATTGAGTGACCAGATGTGTCGTTGTGCTTCCTCGGTGGCGGCGAACATTGTAGAGGGGCATGCCAGGCACAGTAGGCGAGAGTACATCCAGTTCCTTTACGTAGCTAGGGGCTCGGCTGAGGAATTACGATACCACTTGTTACTTGCCAAAGATCTGGGCTACCTCAAAGATGGGAGGTATAATGAGTTGGATAAGGCATACATCCAAGTATCTAAGATGCTCAATGCCCTTATCTCGTCACTCAGGAGTAAGGATGCCAACCCTTAACCCCCAGTCCCCAATCCCCAGTCCCCAATCCCCAGTCCCCAGTCTCCAGTCCCCAGTCCCCAGTCTCCAGTCCCCAGTCCCCAGTCTCCAGTCCCCAGTCCCCAGTCTCCAGCTCCCAGCCCCCGGTCCCCAAGGAAAGCCATGCTCTTAGCCGCGGGCGAAGGTACGCGACTTAAACCCCTTACGCTAGAAACGCCAAAGGTTCTCCTCCCTATAGGTGGGCAGCCTTTGATTGAGTATCAGCTTTCCTGGCTTAAACATCACGGTATCTCAGAGCTTGCCATAAATCTTTACCACCTGAGCGGGAGGATAAAAAAATTCCTCGGCGATGGCTCTCGCTTTGGGGTGAAAATCTCTTACTCGACCGAAGAAAAGTTGTTAGGCACTGCTGGTGGGGTAAAAAAGATGGAACACTTCTTCAATGATACTTTTGTGGTGTTCTACGGCGATGTGCTAACCAACTTTGACCTCCAAGCTATGATACAATTGCATCAGGCAAAGAAGGCCTTAGCCACCCTGGCTATCTTTAAGGCGCCAACTCCAACGGAAGTAGGAATAGTGGAGATGAGTCCCGAAGGCCGAATCCTGAGCTTCGTAGAAAAACCCCAGTCCCTAGCCCCTAGTCCCCAGTCCCCAGCCCCTAGTCCCCAGTCCCCAGCCCCTAGTCCCCAATCCCTAGCCCCTAGTCCCCAATCCCTAGCCCCTAGTCCCCAATCCCCAGTCTCTAGTCTCCAGCCTCTAATCTCTAGTCCGCAATCCCCCACCCTCGCCAGCGGTGGGGTCTATATCCTGGAAAAAGAAGTCCTCAATTACATCCCGACTCAAGGCTTCTCCGATTTCGCCTATGATATCTTTCCCAAACTGATAGAACTTAGCCTCCCTATTTATGGCTATGTTCTGAAGCCCCAAGACTATCTTATTGACATTGGCACCATTGGTAAATACAATCAAGCAAATAAGGACGTTCTAGGTTTACAAGTTCTACGTTCTAAGTTAGAAAGTCCAAGTTGGCAAAGTCAACGTAGAACCTAGCACTTAGAACTTGGGAGTGACATGCGAATTGAGAGGTTTGAAGATATAGATGCCTGGAAGGAGGCCAGAAAGCTAGTGAACATAGTTTACGCCCTTTCGAACGAAGGGGAGTTCTCCAGGGATTTTAGTTTGAAAAATCAAATCCGTGGTGCTTCAGTTTCCATAATGTCCAACATCGCCGAAGGTTTTGACCGGGGGACAAACAGAGAATTCATACAATTTCTTGTTATAGCCAGAGCTTCTACTTCGGAAGTAAAAAGCCATTTGTATGTAGCTCTGGATCGCAAATATGTAAACCAAGAGAAATTTGAGGAGACCTATAATCAGGCCACGAAGGTGACCAGCCTGATTGATGGCTTCATCCGCTATCTCAAAAAACCTAGAACCTAGAACCTAGAACCTAGAACCTAGAACCTAGAACGTAGAACGTAGAACATAGAACATAGAACGCAGAACGGTTGAAATGAATAGAGCAGTCTTCCTCGATAGGGACGGCACCATCGCCAGGGATGTCCACTACTGCCGCAGGTCAGAGGACTTCGAAATCCTCCCCACTGTCCCTGAAGCCATAAGGCTCCTGAATGAAAATGGCTTCAAGGTTGTGGTAATCACCAACCAGTCAGGAATTGCTCGAGGTTATTTTACTGAGGAGACCTTGGCTCAGATTCATCAAAAGATGGCAGATGAGCTGGCAAAATATGGCGCCTGGGTGGATGCCATCTACTATTGCCCTCATCATCCTGACGATGGTTGTCAGTGCCGCAAGCCGAAGACAGCACTTTTCCTCAAAGCGGCAGGAGAGCATAACATTGACCTGAAAAGTTCTTATGTGGTCGGTGACATGCAGATGGATATAGATGCTGGCAAAGCCCTGGGATGCAAAACGGTTCTGGTTACCACTGCCCCCCAGTCCCTAATCCCTAATCTCCAGTCCCCAGTCCCCAGTCCCCAGTCCCTAGTCCCCAGTCCCCCGTCCCCAGTCTCCAGTCCCCAGTCCCTAGTCCCCAATCCCAAAGCTTAGAACCTAGAACCTTGAACTCCACCCCTCAACCTCCCGACTACACTGCCCAAAACCTTCTTGAAGCAGCCCGATGGATAGTAGATAATAGGGGATAAACTAATGGAACCTCGAACCTCGAACCTCGAACCTCGAACCATGAACCAATCGCAACAAACTCGATTAACTGTGGTAATCCCCGCCCGAAACGAGAAGGATGGAATTGAAAAAACAATACGAGCTATCCCCAACAACGAGCTTGAAAAGATGGGCTATGAAGTCCAAATCCTGGTGGTGGACAATGACTCGGACGATGGCACTGGAGAGCTGGCAAAGAAAGCCGGAGCAGAGGTTGTCTTTGAGCCAAGGCATGGATACGGGAGTGCATATAAAACTGGTTTTGCCCATGCCAGAGGCGATATTATCGCTACTGCTGATGCCGACTTAACTTATCCAGTTGAAGATATTCCTAAGTTTATTAAATTGCTCGAGGAAGAGAATTTAGACTTCATCACTACCAATCGATATGCTTACATGGAAAAAGGTGCTATGTCATCTCAGCATAGACTGGGCAATGCTATCTTGAATCTTTCTGTAAGACTTCTTTTCCAAATAAGTTTAAAGGACTCTCAATCTGGCATGTGGGTTTTCAGGAAAGACCTCCTGAATAAAGCAGTATTGAAGGCTAATTCTATGGCTCTATCCGAGGAGCTTAAAATTGAAGCTATTTATTTCCTCCGATGCAATTGGAGAGAATTTCCCATTCAATACAGGGTCCGAGTAGGTAAAGTTAAATTAAAAACTTGGAAAGATGGCTTTGGGAATCTGTTTTATTTGATAAAGAAGAGAATAATTCGCTAAAATTTGGAGATATTGAGTGGGCCAAAAACTTCCCAAAATATCATGGGAGCAGTGCGAAAAGACTTTAAAGAGGGCTGGCTGGTATGAAGTTAGGCAGACAGGTGGCCATCATCACTACGTCCATCCTACAAAGTCGGGGTTGGTTACCATTCCGGAGCGCTCTACTTTGGCGATGCCTTTACTCAAAAGCATTTTGAAGCAAGCCGACCTGAGTAATGAAGATTTTATCAAGCTAGTTCACAAGAGGAGGTGAAAAAATGGCAAGAGAATATGAATATACGGTCATTTTAGAGTATGATGAAGGAATTGAGGAGTATGCTGCCTTAGTGCCCGCCTTACCCGGATGCACTAGCCAGGGTACAACCCCGGAGGAGGCCTTAGCTAATGTGCGGGAAGCAATCCGAGGTCATATAGAGGCACTGCATCAGTTAGGACGCGAAATCCCGACTGAAAGCCGAGTAAAAATAGCTGTATGAGACAAACTCAACGAAGCCTAAAATCTATAACCTAGAACGTTGAACTATGAACCAAACTCTGTTACCCCAACAAGGTCAAGGAACTCAAAAAACTCAACCAACTGTCTCTGTGGTAATTCCTGTTAGAAACGCAGAAGATACACTTGAGAATTGTCTTAAAAGCCTGAGTGAGTTGGACTATCCCAAAGACAAGGTGGAGGTCATCATAGCCGATGGATTGTCTACAGACAGGACTCGTGAAATTGCTGAGAGTTACGGAGCGAAGATAATAACGAATCCTGGGATAAGGGTAGTCTCAGGAAGAAACATAGGATTTGAGGCAGCACAAGGCGAACTCATTGCCTTCTCTGACGCTGATTGTGTTATGGATAAAGATTGGCTTAAAAACTCCATAAAGTATTTTGCGAATGAGACAGTAGCTGGGTTAGGTGGACCGAATTTAATTCCACAGGATGCGCCTGCTTTCAGTAAAGCCGTAAGTATGCTTTTCGACTATGCTTTCTCTTTTGGAGGAGGCGCCCCCACGAGGGTGTATGATAAGGTCATTGAGTCCCGAGCTCATAGTTCTAATGCTATCTATCGCGCCAGTGTGCTGCGCAGAGTGATGCCGATAGATGAAGATATGTTTGAGGGAGAAGATGTCGTCATGAATCAAAAAATCAGACGTCTGGGCTACAAATTACTTTATGTCCCCGATGTAGTTGTTCATCACTATCGCAGGGCCACGCCCAAGAAGTGGTGGTCTCAGATGTATCGGTATGGACTAGGAAAGATATTAATGAGGCGGAAGATGTCGGGTACAATCACGCCCACACAATTTGCACTTGGCCTGACTATTCCAGTCATCATCCTAATCTCCATCGCACTGGCAATTTTGAACTCCTGGTTTCCCCTGATTTTTATTCTGGGTGGAGCATCTCTGGTGGCTATATCCTCGGCGAGCTTTGCTTTCCTTAAAACTAAGTCCTGTCGAGTGGCGCTAAATATGCCTCTGGCAACATTGATATTACCAATCGCCTGGTCATGTGGTTTTTTGCACGAATCCTTTATACCCACAAGACAGCCTGAACGGGGGAGCCACAAAAAGGAAAAATGACTAGAGCCACACCTGTAATTCAGGAGTATATCAATCTCGATAAAGGGATTTCCTACGCCGAATATCAAAGACATATCAACAGTTACATCTTTGCCTCAAAGTTCGTTCAAAATAAGGTCGTGCTTGATGTAGCATGCGGCTCAGGCACAGGGAGTACGTACCTCGCGAGCAGAGGCGCGAAGGCGCTATTTGGGGGAGATATCTCGAAAGATGCTTTGAGAGATGCCAAGAGGTGGAATAGAGATTGGTGGAGAGTAGGATTCATACTTTTAGATGCTGAAGCCCTACCCTTTGCAGATAATTCTTTCGACGTGGTAGTTTCCTTTGAAACAATTGAGCACTTAAAGCAGCCTGATAAATTTTTATCTGGGTGTAGGCGAGTCCTTAAGAAAGGAGGCTTTTTTATTTGTGCCACTCCCAATAAAAAAGTCGGCAGCCCTTTGTTTAGGAAACCCGTGAATCCTTATCATCTGAGAGAATTCTACCCAGGTGAACTTTGTCAGCTATTAAGCAAGTACTTCGTGAATATCGAAGTCTATGGCCTACGGCAGCTCGACTTATGGAATAAAATGGGAGTGCAAGCGATACATATGGCGGCTCAGATCCTTTTAGCCCTCTTTAGTAGAGAAAAGACACAGAATTTCTTATTTAGACTCTATCCCGTTATTTCTCGAGAATCTCACATTTTGGAGTTTGGGGAGAATATTGAAGAAACGGTGGATAGAAATTGGCAAGTAATTCCTATCAAAGACAATTTATTTACAACTCCTAAAACTATACTTGCAGTGGCAAGAGCGGAGGCTTAGGTGATCGCAGAGGCTGTTCGAAGAAATTGGCTCCGTTTGCAAAGTTTTTTGGGGAAGGAAAACCGTGATGGCTAAAAAGAAGATATTAGCAGTTCCAGAAGGTGACATCTTTCTCAAGAGGGATATGCAGATACTCAAAAACCACTTTGACATAAGAACTGCACCCACTTTCAATCGCAAGAAGCCAATTACAACTCTCCCAAGTATTTTCAAAATCCTGAAAGGAACTTTATGGGCGGATGTGACTTTTTCTTGGTTTGCCGATACCCACGCCTTTCTAGCAGTTCTGTTCTCTATGATGTTTAGAAAGAAATCCGTTGTAGTTGCCAGTGGCTACTCGGTAGCCGCTATGCCTGAAATCAAGTATGGAGCGATGAGAGGGGGGATATCAAGTTGGGTGGTAAAATTTATATTAGGGCATGCGACCAAGGTGCTGGCAGTTTCCGAATTTAGCCTGAAAGAGATATTGAGATATGTAGGGAGCGAAAAGGTGAGGCTTGTATACCATAGTGTCGACTCGAGTCTATATCAGCCAGCAGATGAAAAACAAAGCAACCTCGTGATAACCACTGCTAATGTTATCGTTTCCAACTTAACCAGAAAGGGGCTAGAGACCTTTGTCAGGTCAGCTAGATTCTTACCAGGAGCAGACTTTGTGCTAATTGGACGATGTATGGATGAATCAATAGATTACCTCAAGTCTATAGCCACTGCGAATGTAGAGTTCACAAATTACATTACCCTAAATAGGCTAATTGATTACTATCGGCGAGCAAAAGTATATGTTCAAGTTTCGGCGCACGAATCTTTTGGTATAGCTTTGGCGGAAGCAATGCTATGTGAATGTGTACCTGTGGTCACCGATAGAGGAGCATTGCCAGAGGTTGTTGGTGACGCCGGGTTTTATGTCCCCTATGGAGAGCCAGAAGGAACAGCAGAGGCAATCAAGGTGGCCCTAAATAGTAACAAGGGAAAAGAGGCAAGGGAGAGAATTAAAGCAATGTTCCCCATGGAGAAAAGGGAGAGAGAACTGATACAAGAAATACAGGAACTTTTAGAAACTTGAAATGGAGTATTCTATAAATTGGCTAAATTTAATTGTTCACCTCGCTGTGATTCTGAGCGTAGCGAAGAATCTCACCATCCCTTTTGGACCCCTCGCGGAGTTTACCCTGAGCAAGATTCTTCGATCGCTTCGCTCCCTCAGAATGACAAGAAGCGAAGGGCTCGAGGTGACATGGTTTGGGTGAGCAGCTACTGGCAGGTTTAATAGAAGGTAGGTGATAAGAATATGAATGAAAAACTTTTAAAAGTAGGGGTAGTTGGCTGTGGCTTCATAGCCCAGAATGCCCACATACCCTCGCTCCTCAAATGCAGAAACGTCAAGTTAGCAGCAATTTGTGACAGGAACGAAGATTTAGCCAGGAGCGTTGCAAGAAAATTCAAGATTGGCAAATACTATGCTGATTTCAGGGAAATGTTGGGTGTGGAAAAACTTGACGTGGTAAATGTTTGCACCTCAATAGGTACACATGCCTCTTTAGCCATCCAGGCCATGGAAGCCGGCTGCCATGTTTTTTCAGAAAAACCCTTGGCGCTCAACACCAGAGATGCCGATGAAATGATAAGGGTGTCGAGAAAAAATAATGTAAGACTGGGCGTCAATCATCACCTGCTGTTCATACCGCCAGTCAGGAAAATGAAATCTATTATAAAGAAAGGTCTTATAGGGGATTTAGTAAGGGTGGAAATTAAGCAAAGTTACCCACCGCAGGACTTCCCCGTAATTGCAGACCCAAACCACTGGTGCCATAAATTGTCTGGAGGAGCGCTTGGCGATGCCTTACCCCACCCGATATATCTTGCCAGGGAATTCTTGGGCGACGTAGAGCCGGTAGCAGTGTACCCTAAGAAAATGGGCAACCTCGACCATATGCGTTTTGATGAAGTCCAGATAATTTTGGAGGGCGAGAAGGGCGTGGGGACGATTATTTCATCATGCAATTGGCCCAGCCTCTGGATGATTGATATTTTCGGGACAAAGAAGAATGTACACGGGAACCTCCATAATTCAGTAGTAATCACATATGGAGGGAAAACAGATATGGGAAAGGGTATCGCCTCTTTGTACGCCAGGGAAAATCTACAGCGAAGCTTCAACATATTGACCGATACGTTTGTTGCCGGACTGAACTTTATTCAGGGGAAGCACCGGGGAATTCCAGCTTCGATCAGGGCATTTATTGAAAGTATTCAGGATGGTACTGAGCCGCCTGTTACCGCTGAAGATGGAAGAGAAGTTTTGCGTGTCTGGGAGAAGATAACCAGCCAGATGGTATGACCTATTCAGTGGCAATCATGGCTAATAGCACGAGAGAAGCAAAGATGGGGCAAGACAATGGAAGATTTAGCAAATTCTGCAGCATAGTTGCACGCCTCTGGTATTGGCTTAAACTGTTTACTGAGGGGCAAGGAGTTAAAGATAAAATAATACTCTTCCCCGGAACGGTCCTTCGCCTCCTCGGCTTTGCAATTGGTTTCTGTAAAATAGCTTCCCTATCTGCCGCTTTCGAGCGTATGTCAAACCCTAGCTTCGACGTGGTGATAGAAAATCGCGATGGCAAATTTTCTTGTAGAAAAGGAACAGTCGATGCACAGTTCGTAGCCGAAGCATATGAATATGCCTTCCGGAGATATGTTGAAGACGTGAGGCGAGGCATCTTCGTAGATGTCGGTTCACACATCGGGAAATATACCATAAAAGTTGCAAGGCAGCTAGGAAATAGGGGCAGAATAATATCAATAGAGCCGGAAAGTTCTAACTTTGAGATATTAAAGGCCAATGTTGAATTAAACAATTTATCAAATGTGACGTGTCTCAATGTAGCCTGTTGGAACAAGAGTGAGAAGCTCAGGTTGCATTTAGCGCCACGAACAGGTGACCATTCTCTTAAGAAACCCGTATCTACGGGTTTTGTTGAGGTCAGTGGTTTAAAGCTTGACGACGTTTTAAAACAGCTCCAGATAGAGCAAGTTGATTTCATAAAGATAGATGCTGAGGGAGCAGATGGTGAAGTTCTTGAAGGGGCTGAGGAAATTATAGCCAGGAATCCACACCTGAAGATTATTTTTGAGGCTACAAATGAAGATAACCTGGCAAAGTGCCAGGAGGTGCTGGGTAAGCATGGCTTTACAATTACGCAAATTGTTAAGGATAAATATTATGCTATAAAAGCACCCCTCGGTTAGGTCGACAAATGCGATGATGGAAAAAGGCTAGAGGTGGGAACCCCTAGGAATCCGTTTTAAGATTTGTAGCAACCATTCACCCTAATGTCGGAGTCCCTTCGCGGAGCCTGTCCTGAGCGCCATCAGATTCTTCACGGAGTTTACCCTGAGCGCTACGAGATTCTTCGCTATGCTCAGAATGACAAGCAGCGAAGGGGTCAGAATGACAGGAAG
>JAUWHW010000033.1 GCA_030605665.1 Dehalococcoidia bacterium
CTTTCCTTTTCCCATGCAACGAGGACATAATCCCCTTGACATATCAACACAACCCATCTTTTTCCTTCCGTTTGGGATAGCATGTGCTTCTCCATTCGAATCTCTTTTCACCCTAAGCCAATCGGTTTTTCTCACTTTGCACCTCCATTATTTTTATATTTCGGGCTTCCTCTTGTGCCAATCTGTGGCTTGCTCATAGGCAAAAGCGATGTGTAATATCGTTTCCTCATCGAAGGGCTGGCTTATAATCTGCATGCCGATGGGCAAATCTTGTCCTGACCCTGAACGAAGTGAAGGGGAAGGATCTCCAGCAAAGCCGGCGGGTATGGAGATAGCCGGGAGGCCAGCAATGTTTATAGGCAAGGTACATACATCGCTCAAATACATCTGAAGTGGGTCTTCTATCTTTTCGCCAATCTTGAAAGCCACTGTTGGCGATGTTGGGGTGACCAATGCATCATATTTTTTGAAGGCCTGGTCAAACTCCTGCTTTATCAAAGTACGCACCTTCTGTGCCTTGAGGTAATAAGCATCGTAGTAGCCAGCAGATAGAGCATAGGTGCCTAACATTATGCGTCTTTTAACCTCGGGTCCAAAACCAAATTGTCGTGTCCTCTCCGTTGCTTCTATCGCATTGCTAGCATTTTGTTCTGAAAAGCCATATTTTACTCCATCATAGCGGGCTAGGTTTGCTGAAGCTTCAGAGGGAGCCAGTATATAATAGACGGCTAAGGCATATTTAGTAGATGGTAGAGAGGCTTCCCAATCTATTTCTGCACCTAGCTCTTCTAGCTGCTTTATAGCTATCTCCAAAGCTGTGCTTACTTCATCCTGTATGCCCTCTATAAAGTACTCTCGAGGAACACCAATTCTTAACCCCTTGAGGTCAGGGATTAACTGCTGAGTATAGTCTGGTACAGTGTATGGAACTGAAGTTGAGTCCCTGGGGTCATATCCAGCGATGGTGTTCATCACCAAAGCGCAATCGGTGACATTCTTGGTTATCGGTCCAATTTGGTCTAGAGAACTAGCGAAAGCGACCAAACCAAAGCGACTCACTCGACCATAGGTTGGTTTAAGTCCCACCGCATTGCAAAATCCCGCTGGTTGCCGTATGCTGCCCCCGGTATCGGAGCCAAGTGCGTAGATAGCTTCCTCAGCAGCTACGGCAGCGGCTGAGCCACCACTGCTACCTCCGGGGACGCGGCTTAAACCCCAGGGATTATGCGTGGGGAAAAAAGCGGAGTTCTCTGTGGAAGAGCCCATGGCAAACTCATCCATATTTGTCTTGCCTAGCATTACTGTCTTTTGTGCCTTCAATTTCTCTATTACCGCAGCATCATAGGGTGGAACAAAATTTTCCAGCATCTTTGAACCGCAAGTGGTTCGTATCCCTTGAGTGCAGATGACATCTTTAATTAAAGTAGGTATGCCAGTTAAAGGCGCGATATCACCGCTGGCTATGTAATTATCTGCCTCCTTTGCCTCTCTTAAAGCTATATCCTCAGTGATGGTGATACAGGCTTGGACCTTGCTTTCCACTTCAGCTATACACTCCAAGATAGATTCTGTGAGCTCAACCGAGGAGATTTTCCTCTGTTTAAGAAGTTCGTGTGCTTGATGGATAGTTAGCTGGCAAAGTTCGTTCATAGCTTTCCCTTGAGTAGGTATTAATTATTTATAAGCGCACCTACTCTAATATTGTCTGTACCCTGAAGCAACTCTCTTCCTGTCTAGGAGCATTGATTAGGACTTCGCTTTGAGGGTATGACTTAGCTGCTTCATCCTCTCTGAAAACGTTTTGCAGAGGGATAGAATGGGTTGCTGGTGGCACATCAGTTGTGTCTATTTGCTCGAGTATCTCAAAATTTTCCAGGATGTTAGATAATTGAAGGCTAAGTTTTTCAATTTCGGCTTCACTCAAACCTAGCCGAGCCAGCCAAGCAATGTGTTTGACCTGTTCATAGCTTAATTTCATTTTACACCATGGGGTGATTGTTATTATAGCATGGGTTTTTGAGATAACAACGGTTGCTTATGCCTGTGAAGGAAGTTTATAATTACGATAATAATCGCAGAGGTTGGGAAATCAAGCAGAAAAGAAAGTCGAGGTGGGATAATGAATTCATATAAACCGGATAAAATTCGCAATGTTGTGCTGTTATCTCATTATGGGGCTGGCAAGACTTCGCTCGCTGAATCGATGTTATTTACCTCGGGGGCTATTAAGCGATTAGGTAATGTTAAAGACGGCACTACTACCTCTGATTATGATCCTGGTGAAGTAGAACACCACATGAGCGTGAACCTGTCGCTGCTTCCACAGGAGTGGAAGGGGAATAAAATAAATCTTATTGATACTCCAGGTTACGCTGACTTTGTTGGCGAAGTCAAGGCTGCTTTGCGTGTCAGTGAAGGGGCAGTAGTTATGGTTTGTGCTGCCTCTGGTGTGGAAGTAGGCACTGAGCAAGTATGGTCTTATGCTGAAGAAATGAACCTACCTCGCTTGATTTTCATTAATAAGATGGACCGGGACAATGCCGATTTTTTTCGAACTTTGAAGGAAATCCAAACTAAGTTGGCAGCAAGATGCCTGCCAGTTCAACTACCTATAGGTGGGCAGAGTGATTTTCAAGGTATCATAGATTTGGTAACTATGAAAGGTTACTCCGACTCTACTTCACAGGAGACAGAGCCACCTACCAAGCTTTTGGAACAAGCCAAATCTTATACAGAGAAGTTGGTGGAGGCTGTGGTTGAAGTTGATGATGAGCTCATTACTAAGTACTTGGAGGGTGAAGAGATAAGCAACGAGGAAATTTTTGGAGCTATAAAGCAAGCGACTATAGCAGGTAAGTTAGTACCTGTTTTTACTGGCTCTGCTTTGCGTAATATTGGCATTAGCCCGCTTTTTGATGCTATTAGTAACTATTTGCCTTCGTCTGAGGAAAGAGATACTACTACGGCTGTAAATTCAACAACTGGCGGTGAGGAGGAAGTTAAACCGGAGGCGGGGGCACCCTTAAGCAGCCTCGTTTTTAAAACTACCGCTGACCCATTTACAGGTAAAGTTAGTTGTTTCCGGGTTTACTCGGGCGTCATTCCCAGTAATTCCCAGATTTGGAATGCTAACAAGAATAATATGGAGCGTATCAGCCAACTTTTTACCTTGCTGGGGAAAAATCAACATCCGGTGGGTCAAATAACTGCTGGGGATATTGGAGCAGTAGCTAAGTTAAATTTAACTACCACCGGGGATACTCTTTGTGCTCCTGAGCATCCCGTGATTCTTAAAGGCATTGAGTTTCCTGAGGCAAATTTCAGCATGGCAATTCAACCTCAAACGAAAGCTGATTTGGACAAAATGAGCACAGTCTTGCCTAGAATTTGTGAGGAGGACCCCTCTCTCAAAGTACATCGTGAGCCTGATACTAACGAGACCATCGTTTCCGGAATTGGTGATAGCCATTTAGAGATGGTTAAGGAAAGAATGCAGCGCAAATTTGGCGTGAAGGTGAAGTTGGAGCCACCGAAGATTCCTTATAAAGAGACCATAGCGTTATCCACTGAGGCAGAATATAAACATAAGAAACAGTCAGGGGGTCATGGTCAATACGGGCATGTGTTTCTAAAGCTTGAGCCTTTACCTCGTGGTAGTGGCTTTGAATTTACTGGAAAAATAGTTGGTGGCTCAATACCCAAGAATTACATTCCCGCTGTGGAGAAGGGAGTCAACGAGGCAAAGGATGATGGTATTTTGGCTGGGTATCCTGTAGATGACGTAAGAGTAACGCTCTACGATGGCAGTTTTCACCAGGTAGATTCTTCAGATATCGCTTTCAAAATTGCCGGAGCACAAGCTTTGAAGAAAGGCTTAGCTCAAGGGCAGCCTGTGTTGCTTGAGCCAATAATGAGCCTTAGTATAACCGTGCCTGAGGCATATACTGGAGATATTACGGCTGCGCTTAATACCAAAAGGGGACGTGTGCTTGGAATGACCCCTCAAGGGAATTGTAATATTATTCAAGCTCAGGCACCGTACGCGGAACTGCTTCGTTATGCCATAGACTTGAGGTCAATGACCCAGGGGCGTGGCGACTTTGCTATGGAATTTAGCCATTATGAAGAGGTGCCACTCCATATTAGCCAGAAAATCATTGCTGAGAGGAAAGTACAGTAGAATAGAGAATGATTTTCTGTTTCTAATCAGCTAGTAATTCCTTTAGCTTTTTAGTAAGAGCAGGTACTACTTCTTCGTAGCGGCCCACCACTCCAAAATTTGCTTCCCTGAATATATTTGCCTCCGGGTCCTTGTTAATGGCTATGATAGTTTTCGAGCCAGAGCAACCTGCAATGTGCTGGCTAGCCCCTGATATGGCTATGGCGATATAGATGTCGGGGGCAACAATCTTGCCTGTCAGGCCAACGTGCATTGCTTCTGGCACCCAACCATTATCAGCCGGTGGTCGCGAAGCTCCTACTGCACCATGGAATACATCGGCTAGTTCCTTTAATGTCATTTTGAAAGGTTCAGGACCACCAATGCCTCTACCTCCACTAACTATCGCCGGGGCATCCTCAAGCTTAACCCCGGCTACCTCTTCCTTTACTTTTTCTACTACCCTTGTTTTCACTTTTGACATATCTATTTCAATCTTTGTTAGCATGACCTCTCCCTTTCTTGAGTCATCGCGCTCTATTGGTGACATCGTCTTTGGCCTAACGGTAGCTATTTGGGGCATGGACTCACATGTAAATATAGCTTGAGCGTTGCCTCCATATACGGGTTTCGTTTGCAAAAGCAACTTTGTCTCCGCATCTATGCTTAGGTCAACGCAATCTGTTGATAGGCCAGTTCCCAATCTGAAGGCGAGGCGAGGAGCTAAGTCTCTACCTATAGGCGTTTGCCCCATAAGTATAATTCGAGGCGAAATCTCCTTAGCCAACTTTTCCACAACTTGGATATATGTCTCTGTTTGGTACTCCTTGAGCAAAGGATCCTCTACCGTATAAACCTTGTCAGCTCCGAAAGCGATTGCTTCTTTAGGGGCATCGCCAACTGTGTCACTGGGTAATAGACATGACAGATCTTCCTTTAATTCATCGGCAAGATTTCTGCCACAGCCTAGCAATTCAGTAGTGATAGAAGGTAACTTTCCATCTGTTGACTCGCCGTAGATTATTACACCTTTATATTCAGCCATTACTTCCTCCTCGGATTAAATTATTTTTGTTTCCCTAAGCCTTATGGCTAGTTTGGTGCTGGCCTCTGTTGGGGTCTCCCCCTCAATTATTTCGCATTTAGCTTCCTTAACCGGCTGGAAAAGCTTAGCTAGCTTAGTGCGCCTTCCAGCAGCCCCCACCTGGAATGGCTCAAGCCCTATATCGGATGGTTTCCACACAATGGGTTGTTTTTTAGCTGCTGCCATGATTCCTTTTAGGGCAGCATAACGAAGGTTACCTAATTCACTGGTCACTGTGATTAAGGCAGGAAATCCTACCTCAACAATTTCATAACCATTGGGGATAACTCGCTCTACCCGTACCTTTCCATTGGTAACCTCTACTTTTCGGGCTAAAGTTACAGCAGGAAT
>JAUWHW010000003.1 GCA_030605665.1 Dehalococcoidia bacterium
ACCGATAATCCAAAGTAGTCTCTAATATCTTTGATGACCTGGCAACGCTTGTTCCAGGCTTCCTCGCGGCTATCTCCTGTGATTATCAAAGTAGCTACCCAAGATGACCTTCCGGGTGCAAAATCAGTCAGGGCCTCATCAGCTCCAAAGAATTGCTCTAAAAGCTTAAGAGGGTGAGCATTAGCCATGATATGTTCTCCCGATACCTCCAGGACCCCCGGGGATACCTTTATATGCTCATAAACCACCCCTTTCTCATAGTTAATATCAGGTATTGTGGGAATAACACCTCCAACAAATACATGGTATAAAAGCTCTAACATATTTACACCTATTGATTTATTAACCACTGTGGGTGTCTGGCTGGGTAACCGAGCATCTATTTCCAAAACCTTTAGAGTACCATTATGAAAAACCACCTCCACATCCATAATACCGCTCAGGTTAAGAGCATCTGCAATTGCTATAGCGATTTCTTTGAATTCTTTATTTATAGCGGATGAAAGTCCCGCAGGAGCCAGTACTCTCTTACAATCATACTGGCTATCCACCACAATTTCCGTAGATTGAAGGCTCATAAAATTTCCCTTTGCACCAACAACCTCGAGAGAATAAGATGGGCCTTCTAAAAACTCCTGGATTACCCAGTTGTTTACTTCATTTGTTACAAAAGCAGTAAGACCTTCCATTTTGTTTATCCTGCGTATCCCCCTGCTTCCGCTTGAATTGGATGGCTTGACAACGACAGGCAAATCACATCTCGGCCAGGGTTTAGGTGCTGGAATACCAAGTTTAGCAAATAGAAGGTCAGACTTCTTCTTAGAGGAAGAAACTGCATAGGCTGCAGCGTCATAGGCCAGTGGTATATCTTCCCTGAAAGCCCTTTTCTTCAAACACTTTAAGCCATCAGGAGCTTCCAGAGCGGGTATAATCAAATCTGCTGTTTTGATAGCCCTGGGTAAGTCAAGAACCTCACTAGCTACATCTAACTGATAAAAGACATCACATAAGCCTGCAGCAGGCACCATAGAGTTCCTATCTACTAAAACCACTTCCCAACCAGCTTTATGCGCTAGATAAGTAGCCTCTATTCCTTGCAGCTTTCCCCCAACGATTACCACCCTCATTCCTTTATCCCACCACAAATACCTTTCTTAACAAGCTCCTCCTTCTCATTGTTAACCCAACGACCATAGTCCTCCACTGTTGCAGCCCTTAAACCAACTTCCTCTAATACAGGCAACACTCCTTTTACCGTTCGATAACCATCATCTACATTTAAAGAGGCTTGAGCCACTCCCGCTAACCCCATATGGGCTGGAATCAAAGAGGTAACCACATTCGCCCCCGCTTTCAGCCTTTCCTGCAAACCCTCTACACCATCTATATCCAGAGAAGCAGGTATCAACCGGTCAGGAAATAAAAGACGCAAGACAGCGATGATTATCATCTCCTGAATACGAGGAGGTGAGAGCCAATCACCCATAGGGCTACCTTCTTGAGGGATGAAACTCATAACACGCACCTGATGAGCACCCATATCCTGCATAGCCTGCATCGAAGTGGCAATATCTATCTGGGACTCGCCTACGCCGGCTAAAATACCCTCCTCCACCAATAAGCCTGATTCCTTAGCAGAATATTTCTCCTCAAGACGAGAATCATAGCTCTGATTGGGACGCAACCGGCGAAATAATTGCTGATTATGTGTTTCCTGATAACAAGCATACCAGTCAGCACCTATATCAGCTAAATCAACTAAAACTTGTTTTGGAACCACTCCAGGAGAAACCATCACAGGTAGGCCTGTTTCTACCTTTACTCTTCCTACTAGCTCCACAAGTGATTTAAACCCGTTGTCTTTCAGGTAATAAAAAGGGTCCTCTCCCATAGTAAGATCAATTAAATGAACCCCAGATTCTGCCAGCCTCTGAGCTACCTCCATTATTTCACCTTCAGTTTTTCGGTATCGTTGGCACAATTTGTTAGGTGCCCGATAAGCACAGAAGGTGCAGTAGTTCTGACAGTAGGTAGAGAAGTATATAAAACCATAGAGGAATATTTTGTCACCAAAATATCTCTGCCTTAAGCTTCGAGCAACATAAAAAAGCTGATTTATCTCCCTTTCTTCTTTCAAACTAAGCAAAAAAACTATTTCTTCTTTGGACAAGCTTTGCTGGTCATAAGCTTTTTCTAAAGCGTCTTCCAGTTTAAAAGAGGAAATTGTTCTTGTCATGATACAAAGAGCATTTTATCATTTTCCACAAAATCTGTTTACCATTTCTCCATTCTTGACACTTGCTAGCTTAAAAAGCACAATATAGACCCATTAAGTCATATGAAAATACTGGTTACTAATGATGATGGCATAGATGCTCCAGGGCTCCAGGTAGTAGCAAGGGAACTCCAAAAAGTAGGGCAGGTAATAGTAGTAGCTCCTCAGCAAGAACAGAGCGGAGTAGGAACTTCTATTAGCCTTCGTCAGCCTGTTAAGGTAAACAGGCTAGAGCCCTGGTGGAAAAGGATAGAAGTTTATTCAATAGAGGGCACACCATCAGATAGCGTTATTATAGCCACTCAATCCTTATTCCCTGGGGAGATAAACCTGGTTGTTTCTGGCATCAACAGGGGGCCTAACATAGGTCATGATATCTTTGTCTCAGGCACTGTGAGCGCCGCCCTTCAGGGTTATTTACATGGCATCCCATCTATGGCTATCTCAATAAATGCCTATGAGAACTTAAATTTCGATGTTGCAGCTAAGTTAGCTTCTCTGCTAGCTGCCAAGATCAAAGAGGGGGGTTTGCCCCAGAAAATCTTACTGAATGTTAACTTGCCCAACCTGCCTCTAAGTGAAATTGCCAGCATAGAGATTACCAGGTTAAGCCAGCAAAGCTATTGTGACAGGGTGGAAAGAAAACTGAATAGTGAAGAAGAGCATTACCGCATCATGCGTAGTAATAAAAGAAATTTACATTATAGAAATCCTGGCGATGATTTATGGGCCTTACAACAAAACAGAATCTCCATTACTCCGCTACCTGATGGCTCCGTTAGTAACTCCCTACAACATTGTCTTCAGGACTTGGCACCTGCCATTTACGATTTCATAAACTAATTACAAGCCTTTCAGGTTTTTCCTTAAGACCTTTTCCAGTTGCCATCTTCGTAGTTCTTTCCCATATAATTTATTAAAATATAATAATATTTTTATTTGTTGATGAAAGTTTTAAAGCAGCTAGTCAATAATCCAGCATGGCCTGCCTAACGATGAAACAGCCAACGTGAAACACATTCTAAGTCACTGCTAAAAGTGTTACAACCATAATCAAAGGCGCTGTTATTCCACCAGGGCGGCAACAGCCAGAGTACCTGGCCCAGTATGTGTGCCTAATGTAGAACCAACCTGCGTCACAAGGATGCGGTCTTGAGGAAATAATGGAGCTAACAACTTTGCCAGTATTTCCACTTCTTTGGACACGGTGGTATACATAATGGATAGCCCCCTGATATGCAGAAGAGCATTTACGAAGTCGTATAAGCGTTGCAGTGCACCCCTTGTAGTGCGTGCCCTCCCGAATGGCTGAACCTCACCATCCTGGACTGTAATTAGGGGCTTCACATGCAGCAGTGTGCCGAGAAGCGCTTTACCTTTGCCAAGTCGCCCTCCCTTTTCCAAATACTCCAGCGTTTGGAGAAAAGCGAGTAGATGCATTCGGGAGATGTTTCGATGTATTATGTCCATGGCCTCCTTAAAAGTTACTCCGTCTCGAACTGCTTTGGCAGCGGCAATGACTGTGAGTCCTAGGCCCATGGACACTGATTCAGAATCCACAACCTCAATGCGGCAGTCTTTCGTCATAGCCTCCTTGGCTAGTAGTGCTGCATTATAAGTGCCACTTAACTTATTGGAAAGGTGAATAGAAATAATTTCGTTATCCTGCTGTGCAAGTGTCTCATAGACATCGATGAAACTTCCAACCGAAGGCTGAGCGGTTTTGGGTAACTCCTCACTTTGAGCTAATTTGGAGTAAAATTCCTCAGCGTTGAGGTCAATGCCATCTCTATAAACCTTCTTTCCAAAAGAGACTGTCAAGGGCACAATGCTAATCCCTAGCTTTCGTGTGACCTCGCTTGGAATATCTGATGCACTATCGGTAACAATTCTAATTGTCATTAAATCCTCCTTGGCCTGCTCTCACGATTGGCAGACCTACCACAAAATGTTTATGTTTAGCTACTATACAGGCTCTTTCTTATTTTGTCAAGCCTGCCAAATAGTAGAAATATTGGAAATATTATTGACAAGCGTGATAATTTATGAGAAACTTATACTATTAAGGAGCCTTCTATGGGAATATTAGAAGAAGTACTGGGACGGAGTGCACGAATAGTTATTTTAGAGACCTTACTAAAGAACCGAGACAAATTCACGTATCTGTCAGGGCTTGCTGAGGAAGCAGGTCTATCTCATTCCAGCGTTTCCCGAGTGATTGAAGACTTGATAAAAATTGGGATAGTGGAGGAAAGGCCTCTAGGAAAGCAAACTAAAATCTTCAGATTAAACGAGGGAAATAAGCTAACCCAACTTATGATTCGCTTTTACCAGGATTTGGAAGACCTACAGGGTAAGAATTGCTAATAGTAGGGTTGGGAGGCAACTAATCCTCAACGGGGGATAAAACCAAAGTATAGGAATGCCTGGAATGGAACCGTCATATCTTCGGTTATATGGTAGTGGCGAGCTTGAGCGCCGGGCTGAGGCGCTGGAAAAGCGGTTGGCATCGTGTGATATCTGCCCCAGGGAATGCCATGTCAACCGTCTAAAAAATGAGCATGGATTTTGCCATTCTGGATATTTACCCATCGTCTCTGCAATTTGTGACCATCATGGCGAGGAGCCAGCTATCTCAGGCAGCAGAGGGACCGGAGCTATCTTCTTTGGCAATTGCAACATGAGGTGTGTTTATTGCCAGAATTATCACTTTAGCCAGAACCCAGGACATCAGGCTTCTAGGGAGATGGATTTTCATACTCTGGCTGAACGCATGATATATCTTCAAGATGAATTGGGATGTCACAACATCAGTTTTATTTCGCCTTCCCACTTTGTGCCTCAGCTAGTTCGAGCAGTTTTGGAAGCAGTACCTATGGGGCTTAGAGTGCCCATAGTTTATAATACTAACGCCTATGATTCTGTGGCATCCCTCCAGGCGCTGGATGGGATTGTGGATATCTACCTGCCTGATTTGAGATACGCCTCTGATGCTTGGGCGGCAAAGTTCTCTCATACCAGTGATTATGTAACACGAGCTCGCTGGGCTATTCTTGAGATGCATCGGCAAGTCGGGGATGAGTTGGTATTAGATGGCTGGGGGCTGGCTCAGAGAGGATTAATTATACGTCATCTCATTCTCCCCAATCGCCTGGCTGGCAGTTACGATTCGCTTAGCTGGCTGGTGCATGATATTTCGCCCAATGTTACTGTAAGTATCATGTCTCAATATTATCCAGCACATCTAGCCACCCAGATAGCCGAGCTGTGTCGTAAAATCTCTGCCTCAGAGTATTCCGAAGTCCTTGAATTGGTTGACAAGCTGGGATTAGAAAATGGCTGGATTCAGGGCATGGACGCAGCAGAAAACTACCTGCCGCATTTCAAACAGGATAGCCACCCCTTCCAGCCAGAAAAGCTGGAAGTTTGAGCTATATTCTCTGCTCATGCCTTAGCATATGCGCAAGGTTGCTAGTTAAAATCGTCGCCATCAGCTATATTAGTTTCGTTGCCAGCGTAGCTCAGGGGTAGAGCAGCAGTTTGACAGTCCGCTGCTGCTAAGCCAATCTTGACCTTTTATTGGCTTCTACTTGAGTGTAGTTAGGAGTATAATTGATTTCAGAGGCGATTCGGAACGAGGCTAGATGAGAGTAGGTATAGGCATGAAAGGGATTTTTTGCAAAAATTGTGGAAAGGAGTTAAAGCCGAATCAACACTGCTGTCCATTCTGTGGATGCAATAACGTATTGTTTAAAGAAGAGAGCTTATCAACTACTGTGCATACCAGAATAGGCTGTAAGGTGAGACACAAGCGAAAGGGTTTTGGGAAGTTCCTAGCAGAAGTCATTAGTGGTTGGTTCCCAAGTATAGATCCCAAGTTACCAAGGGGTGTTGAGAAGCTAAGAATCATCGATAAAGAAAGAAACCGATATAGCGAAGTTATTAGAGATCTAAGAACTGGACAGATTATTCACGAGACACACGAACCGCTTAGTCAGCATAAACATCAGTAAAGTCTAAAACAAATTTGTGTTTTTACCATGGGAGCAATTGATGCAGCAAAGGCTCGAGGAATACAAATATATAAATCAGGAAATCGCTGTACACCAGAGGCTCATAATTCAGATATTCACAATTAGCTTGATAGCATCGGTTGCAGTAGTAGGTTATGGTTTGCAGCAGTTTACTTCAACCGTCGGTCCCTTTGTGATGTTGATACCCATGGCAATCATCATCCCGTGTGCTTTCCTAATAAGTGGACTAAGGAGGGATATATTTAGGTTGGGAGCCTACGTCATGGTCATGCACGAAAATGACAAAAAGCCAGGGTATGAGACATTGCTAAACAAGGTTAGAGACAATACCGGCTCCTTAAAAGAATCGCTTACGCCTATTGTCCTTACATATTGTACACTCGGAGTCATTTGTGCTGGTCTGTTTGTCCACGGAGTTCGGAATATTGAATTGGTGCCCGATAAAGTGTCATGGTTGGCTATTGTTCCTCTCCTTTTTCTAGGATGTTGGGCCTATCGATACATCAAAATACCCAGTAAGCCTAACAGAGACAAGCTGAAAGAAGAGTGGCGTGAAGCAAAACGAGTCCTTAGCGCCCGTGATAGTGTAAAGTCAGGTAGCACAGACGGCAAAAGTTTTGACACGCCAGCTGAACATTCGAGTCTTAAGGACATTGAAGAGCACCTCAAAAAGCAGGACAGGCAGGGAGCCTGTCTCACTTTTGCTGCGTTTGGTGGCTCCATAGTCCTAGTAGGAATAACACTTTGGGTTGGACGTCTCCTCTTATTTCCCGATAGCTACAAACACATTTTCGTTTTTCTAATTGTGGTGGGGTTGGGCACAATGTTTGCGTCTTTGTTTTTGGTTCGCAATCTCACTTGGACTCGATTCAAAACCCGACTCCACAATATGTTCAAGCATTCATCAAAATAAACTCCCCCACCCTTTGAGTCTATGAAGATAGTATTTATAGGTTTGCAGTGCCTCATAGCACACAACAGCATCATCCCAATTGTTTGCCCTGATATGGTAATCAAGACAGAGGCAGTTTATAGAACTTCAGGCTGTCCCTATTTGGGCACACCCTCAAGCCTCCGATATAGCCTCAAACTATCCTCAAACTTAAAGTAAATGGAATGTTGCGTTGCTCATTTTCTGAGGGCTTTCTCTGTTTCTCCCTTGTTGCCTTGTAAATTCGTATGGAGTAGCATGGTTTATCTTTGGTGTATTGCTTCTGCTTTTTGTCCCATGAGGTCTTGTCTGTGAGGTTGTTCAGCAGTATAATGGAGTTGGGAGGGCTGGGAGGAATGAAAGATGCGGAATCGCAAGATGCCGTTGAAGAATTAGCTAAGTCTGTAGCAGAACAATTGGATGCTGGTATACCCAAACAAGAGATCATAAATAGATTGTCACAGGCAGGCTTAGATCCTCTTGAAGCTCAGCAATTGGTTGAATATGTTGACGGTATGCAGTATGAAGCCAAGAGGCAAGCCGGCACGAAAGACCTAATATGGGGAGTTATTCTCATCCTTGTGGGGGCTGCAATAACATGGGGGACCTGGGCAGCTGCTGAAGCAGGCGGGAGTTATTGGGTTATGTGGGGTTTAATAGCTTACGGTATGTTTCGCATAATACGTGGCCTTTATAGGAAGGTAACGAGCACAACTGATGCTGCAACACGCCTAAGGTGGGTTCTTGGTGGCATAGTCTTGGTTGGTGGCATTGTGTGGGGTGGCGTAGCCATTACAAATATGGTGACCTCCCCCGGATTGACCCCGCCCAGCGAATCCTTTGTCGTCTTCGAAGATTACTCGAAGTGGGAAGATGAAATCCGAGGTATTGTTAGCGTTAGTGGTGTTATCTCTAACACGCACAGTGAGTGGTCAATTAAAAAGGTGAGAGTTGAGGTAGAGGCAACAGATGATGCAGCCAACCTGGTTGGTACATATGAGGTACGAGTTACACCCAGCACTATACCTCCGGGGGGGCAAGGAGTCTATTCTGAAGCACTACTGGTCCCATATTCTTGTGTATATGTGACTCCTGTTGTGTACTGGGAATGGGCGCCGCCTTAATGAAGTAATTGTCGTAGCAAGACCGCGGACTGTGTCTTTACCTAATGAATGGCCATGTGAAATTAGAGGCAACCCGTGGAAGAGATAAAATTGCTAACTCAAAGGAGGTGAAAAATGGAGAGGCATAAAGTTTTGATCCTCATTGGAGTTGTAGTTCTGCTACTCCTATTGGTAACTCTGCCTAGCTGTGTCTCAAAGCCTGCGTATGAAGCTCTCAGTGACCAGGTGGCTACTCTGCAACAAGAGAAGGCTGATTTAGAAGCGAAGAACGCTAAACTGCAGGCAGATTTGGATGCATTAAACAAAGTGTATCCACCCAGGGATTTCTCTTCACTAGAAGAGCTACAGAATTGGCTGCTTGCAAACGATGTATCGGACAGACCAGAGACCACGAGTGCTGAGCGTTGGTATTCTAAAGCACTAGAAATGCAGGAAGATGCTCTGGAAGATGGCTATATAGTTTCTGCCGACTATGACTACGACGAAAAGGCAGATTTAGTTTCTGTATTCTGTGTAACTATTATTAATGGGGACATCTGGTATTGGGACCCAGAAACTGATGAGCCGTTTCAAGATTATACTTTGGGAAAAGTGAAATGAAGGTGCTTATGAGGAAGCAGCCAAAGCGAAGAGAATAATTCCACTGCAACTGCTATAGTTACAATTACTTGGACAACTGCACCTTTGCCTGATGAGTAGCCCAGCCAGCGGATTTGGAGAGAAGGCAAAGATGGGATTTACACCTGAAGAGAGGCAAAAGTATATTGAGGAGCTCAAAGCCTCTGTTGAAGAGGAGAAGGGGGCAAAGAAGTGGGAAGGGAAAGCAGCGGTGCCCCCTGAGGTTAGAGGCTGGAACTGGGGAGCATTCCTATTATGCCCTATGTGGGGAGTTTGCAACAAGGTTTGGATATCGTTGATTAGTCTTGTCCCTTACGCAGATCTGATTGTAGCCATTGTTGTCGGTATAAAAGGTAACGAATGGGCATGGAAAAAGAAACGATAGGAAAATATTGAACACTTCAAGCGAACCCAGAGGTCTTGGGCTAAGTGGGGGATAGGCGTAACAATAGGATATATCATAATCATCGTTATACTAGTGACTCTGGGGTTATACTAGTGACTCTGGCTTAAAGCAGGCTTAGGGACCCAAGAATTACCATCAACTCGCCATGGCACGATAAAGCCTCAAACTATCCTCAAGCTTCACCGACCTAATATGCCTTGGCGCCATTTGAAGATATACTTTATGCATTGAGAATATAGGGAAAAGAAACGGCCTCTTCACGAGGAAGAGACCACCGGAGCAAGATTACTCACCCTGGCGATATAACCAGGTGCATGTTACATGAATTCTTATAGTCTTCCGCATAGTATCGCGGAAAAATACCTCTCATGTAATGAATTTTTCTTCCTTACAAGAGAGGTTAGGTGAGGG
>JAUWHW010000055.1 GCA_030605665.1 Dehalococcoidia bacterium
CTCAACCTGAGATAAGGAATATGCTCAACAAGGTTGACGTAGCGACGTATGATTCCCAGGTTTCATTGCAAGCTGAAGCAACGGTAGATGAGGTCAAGGACCTAATAAGTGTTTTGGAAGATGTCCTTTGAAGTGAGATACCTGGACAACTGCATCTTCGCCTGATGAGTAGTTAAACCAGGTGAATTTGGCTAAGATAAGCGGAGAAAGGTAACTAAAGGATGAGACCATGGAGACAGAAGAAGAGCTTAACAAGCAACTTAAGGATATCGTGGTAAAAGTAGATAAGGCTGAGAGGGAATTGAAAGCCCTGCGAAGACATCCGACGGAGGTCTCAAAGGGGAAGACAAGAGTCAGCTTCATCGTGGGTAAGGAGCAGATGGTTGAGGCTGCGGAAGCTGCAAAGCAATTGGATAATCTGAAGCGTCGAGAACAGGAGATTTGGGCTAAATTGCACTTACGCAACCCCTAACTTGAAATATGTTAGGTAGGCAAATGAAACCAAGGCAAAGCATTCGGAAAGGAGGAAAGACATGTTATTCGTAACACTTTTATCCCCGAAGGGAAAGGGAAAAGAAGCCATCAGTTATCTGAAAGAG
This sequence comes from Dehalococcoidia bacterium, assembly GCA_030605665.1. Next base: position 600 of record JAUWHW010000055.1, read on the forward strand.
CTTAAGGCTCCACAAGGCATCACAATCCATGATGTTTATCTTACTTTCGGGCGCTATGATGGAGTAATTGTTTTCGAGGCACCTGACGTAAAGACAGCGATGAACTTCGTATTAGAGACAGGCTTTACGACCGAGTATACTGTGGAGACCTTAACCGCTATTCCAGCTAAAGAACTATGAGCTATAGTCTACCTTAAGAAGGACCAATGGCGCCAGCAGGTGGGTTTAGACAGGAATTTTATTACTGAGCCAAAGCAGAGAGACTATGAAAGGTTTTCGCACTCCATCTTGGTTTCGCACAAAGGGACGCCTCAAGGAGAGGCAGGTAAAGGCTCAGGCTGGCAAGCCTAAACGTATGAAGTCAGACAAGGCTAAGTAGACGTGGGATAGCCCAGCAGCGGATTTGGTGAGGGTGAGCAGGGAGGCTGATTAGAAAGGGAGACAACTTATGAAACTCATTCCTTTAAGACAGTGGACCTGTGACTCATGTGGCGAAGTCATTGAAAAGCCAGAGGATGGTTGGTTCGAATGGTATACTGATAGGAATACATCTCTTGACACCGGTTTTCGGATTGCCCATCACCGAGGTTCGTGCATGTATAATGACCAGAGGCTGGAGCAACAGAATAGGTCACCTAGCGATTGTGACCTTTCGATGGTGGTTGGTCACAATGGGCTAGCTTTGCTACTAAATCTTATGGAGCGTAAGAAGTTTGCTGATATGAAGGAATTCATCGAGGTGTTCCGTCGATTACATCTTCCCTATTATGAAGAAGCAAGGCTTTACTGGAATGACGCCTTAAGAGACGGCTTCCATGATGGCTGTAGCTTCGACGAGAATACGCTGTTAGACATAATAAAGAATTACGGGGAAGACCGATAGTCTAGCTAGCCTCAGTTCAGCGAATGTGAAAGTAACTACTCTCTTTATGACATCTTCTATTTGGGGCTGGATGAGTGTATAATTTGGATTAGATAGCCCAGCAGCGGATTTGGAGGGTGAATGTCTATGGATATTCTTGAAGTAATTAAGACTAGAAGGAGCATCAGGAAATATAAGCCAGACCCCGTCTCCGAAGAGGAAATAAACAAGATTCTGGAAGCAGGCAGGTGGGCACCGTCTGCGAATAACAGTCAGTCTTGGAGGTTCATAGTTTTACGAAGTCAGGAGATGAGGAAAAAGCTGGCGGACACATTGACCTGGGGGAGATTTCTTTCGCATGCTCCCCTCGGGATTGCAGTAACCGTAAATCCAAGAGCAAGAGGTTCAAGCCACCCTGTCGAAGATGGAGCAGTAGCAACGCAGAATATGCTTCTTGAGGCTCATTCCCTGGGCCTCGGAGCCTGCTGGATTGGGACTTACGGTACCGGAAATGAAGCTAGTGCAAAGAAGGTGCTTAATGTTCCCGAAGATGATAGACTCCTTTCCGTTATCGCCATAGGTCACCCAGCAGAATCTTGCCAAAAGACAAGGAGAAAACTAGACGAGGTAACTTTCACCGATAGGTATGGGAGTCGATAATGGAAATTTTCGTTGAGTCCAGATTGCCTAAATGGCATCATGCTTAAGTCCAGACAGTGGGTTTGGAGAGGTAATAGTAAGTGTCAGTTGTGCTAGTTTTGTTCAGCTATCTACCTGGGGCTATCCCATTTGCTTATATTGCGGGCCGGGTATTTAAGGGGATAGACATCAGAAATTTTGGGGATGGCAACGTTGGAGCAGCCAATGCTTACCGGGAAATAGGGCCTGCCGCTGGTGTGGCTGTTCTCATAGCTGATGTGCCCAAGGGAGCAGTGGCGGTCATGGTTGCACGAGCCTTTGCTTCGCAACTTGTGGTCCTCCTAGCTGGTTTCGCTGTAGTAGCAGGCCACAATTGGCCTATCTATATTGGTTTCAGAGGCGGTAGAGGACAGGCAACGACAATAGGTGTCTTATGTGCCTTGTTGCCGCGGGCGATGTTTATTCTACTGGCGGTGTGTGCAGTGCCTTTCTTAGTCACCCGCAATACAAAGATAGCTGGCGTCATCCTGTTTGCGCCCCTGTGGTTTGTAGCTTTACTGACGGGAGCCTCGAAGGTTCTAGCTGCTTATAGTGTTGGGCTGCCCTGTTTAGTAGGCTTGACGCATTTGCTGACTACCAGGCATTTGCCAGATGACGTCAAGCAGAAAACTAACTATATGCGATGAGAACAGACATCGAGGAGATTAAGCGTTTATATCTTTCTGAGGAGCTGTCGAGCTATGAGATAGCTAAGATAACTGGCATCCCTTCATCTACTGTGCGGGCGCGATTAAAAAAGCTGGGTGTTATGCGAAATTCTAGTGAAGCAACAAGGGTCAAACAAGCAAAAAGGGGAAAGGAGTGGATGGAAGCTAATTTCACCTGTCGCTTATGTGGTGAGACAAAGCCAGTTTCAGAGCTTGTAAGAGATAGAAGATATTTCCCATTTATCTACTGCTGTAAGAAGTGTGCTGGGTATTAGATCTACTATAACCTAAGAACACTATTGCCATTGTATTTCAGGGAAGCAACAGCGAGGTGCCACAAGTGCAAATAAAACTGCCAATCCTGATTCTGCAAGTGCTATAATCACTATTACCTGGACGACCGCACCTTTATCTGAATTGTTATTCTGAAAAGATATTTACACTACAAGTGATATCCAAATTGTGGTCTTGCTATTTACTCCTGCTCCTGTCCACCAGTCTCATATAGCTCCTGTGTTAGAGCTATCGCGCCTTTCTGTCGGCTTATGGTAAAAATTGTCAAGATTTCTCAAAACCTTGGTTGAAAAACAGAAGGACGTGTAGCGATATAATGAGGGTTAGCTGAACTTAAAAAGGGAAAAACAAAATGCATATTGGCAAAATAATGTTATATTAGATTGCTGTTGACAAGAGCTAATGACACTATGTATTCTATATATTTGTGAGGTTGATATAAAAGAAAAACAATTGAGTTAAGTTACAGCAAAATTACCACGGATGTTGCTGAATTTGTCAATGAAGTTGTGGTTGAAGCATTAGAGAAAGAGAAAAAGGAAAGGGCTAGGTGGAGTAAAGAGGCAGGTGGTTAAATGGAGTGGATTAATATCTATGTTTTAAACCTCCTTTCTTTGTTTTGTTTTCATACTGCATGGGCTCGTTCTGGTGGAGGGGCGGGCCTATGTCAGTATAGAGAGGAAGGTGGAATTTGAAGGAAGAGTTATGTATAGCGGGCAACCAGCGGGGACGGCACCTGGCCTTTCCACTTCAGCCAGTAGCTACCTCCTCGTCCCGTATAGTGCCGAAATCGGGGTTCTGGTTGCTCAATAATAAAGGGGGAGGTGAAGCCTATGAAACAAAAGACGCTTAGGAAAGACTGAAAAAGATATTAAGAAAGGAGAAAAACAGAAATCATGAAATCAAAATGAAAAAAGAAAGATTGAGGAAATGCTAAAAAGTGGATACAGGCAGTTATAGAAATATGGAAATCAAATTAAAAGAAACCAAATTAAGAAGATTTTGCGAGAATATTCTTATCAAAGTCGGACTCTCTCAAGAAGATGCCTCTATAGTTAGCGATCACTTGATTTTTGCCGATCTAAGGGGGATCGATTCGCATGGCGTTGTGGGATTTCCCCTTTATTTGCAGAGACTAGTGGAAGGGGGCACAAAGATTAAGCCAAAAATTAAAAAAATAAAAGAAAAAGCAACATGGGCCTTGCTCGATGGTGATAATGGGATGGGACAGGTAGTTGGCGTGTATGCTACAAAATTAGCTATAGAAAAGGCAAAAGGGGAAGGTATTTCTTTTATAGGAGTAAGAGGGAGCTCTCATTATGGAGTTGCATCATATTATGCCATAAAAGCAGCCGAGGCTAATATGATTGGCTTCTCTATGTCTAATTCGCGTCTAGCTATGGCTGCCTGGGGAGGGGCTAAAAGAGTAATTGGGAATAACCCGCTTTCTATTGCCGTTCCTTGCCAAGAGGGGAAACCCATAGTATTGGATATTGCCATGAGTAAAGTAGCAGCTGGCAAGGTGAGATTAGCTGCGAGAAATAAGGAAAGAATCCCTAAAGGTTGGATAATAGATCGATGTGGAAGAGACACAGAAAATCCAAGTGATCTTCCCGAGGGAGGGGCTTTGCTTCCCTTTGGAGAACATAAAGGTTATGGCTTAGCAATCATGGTAGAAGTTTTAACTGGGGTTCTTACGGGAGCAGGAATGCTAGGACAGATTCCAGTGTGGTTTAAAGAGATTCGAAGCCCTTTAAATATGGGACACTGTTTTGCTGCAATTGATATCGAGAGTTTTACGGATTTACAAAATTTTAAGAAAAGGCTAAATTGGGTAATCCAAGAGATTAAATCATCTCCTTTGGCTGAAGGGGCCAGGGGAGTTTTTATACCAGGAGAGATAGAACTCGAAATTGAAAAAAGAAGGAGAAAAGAGGGGATTCCTCTATCAGAAGCGATATGGCAGGATTTTAAAAAATTATCTGAGATTTACAAAGAACCTTTATAAAAATTAATTGAGGATCAAAAGGGAGTATAATTAAGCAGGTGGTAAAATGAAGTCGATTCATATCTATGTTTTAAACCTCCTTTCCTTGTTTTGTTTTCATATTGCATGGGCTCGTTCTATCCCAGGGCGGGCCTATGCCGGTATAGGAGGTGATATGGAAGTTTATGACTTGAGTAAAACAAATGGAGGTGATGCCTATGAAGAATTGGCTCTCAGGAAAGACTGAGTGACAATGGGAAAGACCGATAAAAAATATTTAGGAAAGGAGAAAAAATTATGAGATCGAAATGGTTAATTAGTTTGGGATTGGTTGTTTGTTTAGTGATGGCCTTTGCTCTTCCGATGTGCGCTCCGGCTCCCGCTCCGCCAGTTGAGGAGGAAAAGCCACCAGTTGAAGAAGAGCTTGCAAAATCAATAAACGTCTACATGGGTACCAGTCCAACTGTCGATGAGTCATACGCTAAGTTTATCGAAAAAGAATTGGGAGTTAGAGTTAATCACATATTCCTGTCTGGTGGAGAATTGGACGCTAGATTGGCAGCTGAAGCTCCCTATCATAGTGCGGAAATGGTTATAGGTGCAGGTGCTGACAGTCTTGCTCATGGTAAAGAACAAGGATGGTTTGTACTTTATGATTCTCCAGCATGGGAAGGAGTGAGTGAGCCGTGGGCAGACTCTGACCATTATTGGGTCAGTCTCGGATTATACACAATCGTTCTCCTGGGTAATGAGGTCATGCTTGATAAAGCAGGTTACACACTACCTGATAGCTGGGATGACCTTCTGGATCCTAAATGGGAAGGTGAGCTTGTCATGGCTACTCCGCCGACTTCCTCTGGTGCCTTCGTCTTCTTAATGACTGTATTACAGATCTATGGTTTCAATGCAGGCAAAGGAGAAGAAGGAGCATGGGAATACTGGGACGCAGTGGATAAAAACGTTAGCTACTACACAAAGAGTAGTAATGCTCCCACTGATTTGGTGGGCAAAGGCGAATTTCCGCTGGGAGTCGCCTCAATGTCGAATGTCGCAGATAGAATTGAGATGGGTTATCCCCTTATATGGACAATTCCTAAAGAGGGAGTTGCTGTCGATATTGACGCCGCCTGTATTCTTCAAGGAACTAAAGAGTTGTACACCTGCCAGAAAATCATAGACTTGATAAGGACTACGGGGTTTATGAAACTTGTAGGTAATGCTGGCCGTGTGACGATGAATCCTGAAGAAGCACCGAGTATTCTCTTTGGAACAGAAGGTTTCAAGGTGATTCCCAATCTTGATCTGGAATGGTTCTGTAGGGAGCAGCCGAGGCTTAATGATGAGTGGTATGAGCGCATCGGTAGAAAGGCTCAGGGATGAGTGGAAAGGTAAATTTTTGAAGGGGTAAAAATAGCTTGATACGGAGGAGAAAATGGCAGAAGCGAGAGTGTTAGGTCGCTCAAGGGATGCATGGCAAAATATAAAGGACTTTTTGGCTGCACATACAGTCAGCAGCGCAGGTGGTGTGTTATTCTTGCTTCTTGCCATCTTTCTCCTCTGGCCCCTCTCACTAGCACTGGTGAAAAGTATATATGGTCCAGAAGGGCTTACTCTAGAATATTATAAGGATTTCCTAGCTAATCGCTACTTTTATCAATCTTTTTTAAATACCTTGCTTCTTGGCCTTATGACTACATCAGTGTGTGTGGGCGCCGGTTTTTGTATTGCCTATATGACTACACGAGGACCTATGCGTCTTCGCTCGCCGCTGAAACTAATCGCATTATCACCGTTAGTAGCACCACCTTTTATATTCGGCATTTCATTGATAACGCTTCTGGGACGAAATGGAATAATTACCAATGCACTTAATCTTGACTGGAATATCTACGGTTTTAAAGGACCTGTTATTGCTCAGACGCTTGCATATCTTCCTGTGGCTTACATGATGATTGAGAATACACTTAGTTCTCTCAATCCAAATTTAGAAGATAGCGCGGCTAACTTGGGAGCTAGGGAAGGAAAGATTTTACGCAGTATTACCGTTCCTTTGCTAATTCCGGGCTTCTGGAAAGCTGCTCTTGTAGTTTATGCTTTGGCTGTAGCGGAGTTTGGTAATGTAGCGCTTTTGTGTGGGCGAGTTCCGTTCTTGGCACCGGATACTTATCTAATGATTATTGGTGAGCGTGACTACAATATGGCTGGCGTTTTATCTTTCTTTCTAATCCTCCCCTGTGTGGTCATTTTCATTGCGCAAAGCTATCTAATTAAAGGTAAAGGTTATGCTACCATTCTAGGTAAGCCTGTGGCTGCGGAACCCAGGCGTATAACTCCGAGCATTTTAATACCCATGCTCACTGTCTCTTTTATCGCATGTGGTGCTATTTTGCTCACCTATGGGATAGTTGCAGTAGGAGCTTTTACGAATATTGTGGGCGTTGACAATACATTCACACTTAGCCATATTTTAGACTCGAAAGGCACCTTCGCACTTTTTAATAGTCTGAGGATGGCCCTGTTTGGCGCTATTATTGGTGCAACAATAGGTCTTTTACTGGCATATGTGATTGTGCGAGGAAAATTTAGAGGTCGAGGTGTTCTTGAGGTATTAGGTCTTATAGGATTCACTCTGCCTGGTACGGTTTTTGGGATTGGTTATATATTAGCTTTTAATAAGCCGCCCCTATTACTTACTGGGACGATTGCAATTGTTGCTCTCGTCTCTGCATTCCGCCGTCTGGCGGTGAGTGAGCAGGCAGGAATCACCAAGCTGCAGCAGCTTAGTATTGAAGTTGAGGAGGCATCTTTGAATCTGGGAGCTAGTACTGCCACCACATTCAGGAGAATAGTCTTGCCTATTATTTTCCCCGCATTCGTGTACGGGTTTATTTTTGTTTTTATGCGTGCAATGATAAGTTTGAGCGCCGTCATCTTCCTTGTTACTCCAGGATGTTCTTTAGCTGCTGTATCTATCTTTAACGCAGCAAATTGGGGGCGGGTAGGGTTGGCAAGCGCCTTAACTTTAAAACTAATTGTAGTTGTGGCTGCTTCCTTGGCAATTCTTCAGGCCCTAAGCAAATGGACAGGTTTGAGTGTAACAAGGAAAGGAGTTTAAGATGAATAAATCCGCAAAATTAAGAGAGCTATTTACTAAGGAGGGTGTGATAAGAATAGTCGGAGCTCACGATGGACTCAGCGCTAAACTGGTGGAGTTAGGTGGGTTTGATGGTGTTTGGGCCAGTGGTCTTGAAATTTCCGCCTCTTATGGAG
>JAUWHW010000063.1 GCA_030605665.1 Dehalococcoidia bacterium
CTTTGGTGCCAGCCGCCTCAAATCTTTAATTGCCTGTCTCTCAAATACAATGCTATACACCCTGAACCTCTCCAGGATGTTCTGCCCAATATTCAGCCTTTACCTGCTCCCAGGGAATATGAGGCCCACCTTCAGATTCAAGCTTCCCCTCGAGGATAGCCATGGCATCCTCCAAATCCTCAATTTTTTCTAGAAGTGCTTTATATTTTTCCACGCTGAGAACAATAGCCATAGGTTGGGAGCGATTTATTATCTCGAATACTTTGCCCCCCTTAGCTTCCCTGGCTATCTCACTAAGATGAGCCTTTGCCTTAGCTATACTTATCACCTCAGGAATCATCTCTACCTCCTAATTGGTCACTTAGTTGGTCACATTATAGCACATAACTACTCCCTAAAAAGCTCTCAAGTCATCTTCAGAAAGCTTTCAAATGATAAACCTGCCTTATACAGTCACTGTCTCTAATCCTGCAGGACTAACCTCCTCAGGAACCAGCTCACCCGCCTTCTGTAATCCTTCAATGAAACCTTCTACTGCCTCTCTGGCCCTTTCCAGAGCTTCCTCCCTGGTTTGCCCGTAAGTAATGCACCCGGGCAAAGCTGGCACTCTGACCGTATAGCCCTCCTCATGGTAATTTGGCTCCAGAATTACGGTGTATTTTCTAGCCATCTCTACCCCCTTTAAAGTAGTTTCATAAAGTCTTCTACACTTAATTCAGCTTGCTCTAAAATGCTCTCTAGTGCCTTCGGCGGTATAACCTCCCCAGTATAGGTAGCTAAAGTGATTTGCTTTCCCGGGTAATCTAAATGCTTATAGTAAAAATGCGAGCCTCGGGAGTGATGCAGATACCAGCCAGCTTGAAGGAAAGCTTTTCCTGCCTGCCTTCCTGTGACCCTGAGCATTCTTGGAATCATCTTTGCCCTCCTTTCACCATATCCAAAAACCTCTTAAGGTATAACCACAAAACCCTCTTGCGCAAAGTGTTCATCCAGTGTTAATGCCTTAGCAAGTTTAAGCCGCCGCATAAGGACAAAACTGGTACAATCGGTGAAGCTATACATCTTATCTGAACGCTGTTGAAACAATTGCCACGCTGACCATTCATCCGCTGCTCCTACCCGCACTAACTCTACTACTTTCGGGTTTAACAAGACCTCACCTACTTTCACCGCTTTCTGATGTCCCAGACGGGCAAGAACTAAGGTAATTATCTCATCAAAAATATAGCTGGAGGTAACTAGCTTTTCCTCAAACGAGTCCAGGAATTCCCTCACCTTGAAATGGTCCGGGTCTTTGGCATTGATATAAGCATACCACGCCCCGGTATCTACAAAAATTAGCTCCATATAATTAACCTTTCAGATAAAGCCACCTATCGTGGTCCCGCCCCGAGGCTTCCTCATCAATCCCAATCCCAGCAATTTCCTTTAAACGCCCTGGTCCAGTACCACGCTCATCAACATATTTCGATAGAATATCCCGCAATACTTCCGAAAGGCTTCTGCCCTGTCGCTCCGCAGCGCTTTTCAAATATTTGTAATGCCACTCCTCCAACATAACTTGGGTACGATGCAATAATTTCATTTCCTTCTCCTTTATAACATATTACATCATTACATCTTACATTTCAACGCTGCTTTGTTAATCTCCACCATCTCCAGAAACTTTCCAAATAGATACATATTATCTTGAGGTCCGGGGGAGGCTTCGGGGTGATACTGAACAGATAGAAGGGGCAAATCACGGTGTCTCAAGCCCTCCACTGTGCCATCATTTAAGTTTATGTGGCTGACCTCCAGTCCTCCTTTCAGGGTATCTGTATCTATAGCATAGCCATGATTCTGGGCGGTGATATATACCCTGTGGGTGGCTAAATCACGAACTGGATAACTACCATGGTGTCCAAATTTGAGCTTGAAGCTCTTAGCCCCCAAGGCTTGGCCCATCAGGTTTTGCCCCAGTCCAATGCCCATAATTGGTTTCTTGCCTAGAAGCCCTTTTATTGTCTCTACTATGTAATCAAGAAGGACAGGGTTGCCAGGACCAGATGAAAGGACAATGCCATCAGGCTTCAATTTCAGGATACTTTCAGCAGAGCTATCGCAAGGCATAACAGTCACCTGACAGCCTAAATGGGTCAAAATGCGCAGCATGTTGTATTTCAAGCCTAAGTCAATAACTATGATATGGAGATTGCTTC
>JAUWHW010000061.1 GCA_030605665.1 Dehalococcoidia bacterium
ACCTAGAACTTCAGCAATGCCTAAGCCAACCTGCCCTGCATCCCAGTCGGATGACTCCCTACCACAGAAAATAAGGTCATACTCTCCTATCCTCTTGATTGTCGCTGCTAGAGCAAAAGCAGTTGACCAACTATCGCTTTCTTCAAAGGCTTCATCCTCTAGAAGGATGAGTTCATCACCGCCCACAGCTAATGTTTTCTTAACCACGTCGCGGGCTAACTTATTACCCAGGCTAAGTATTGTAATTTTGCCACTTACCTTATCTTTAATCTTTAGAGCAGCCTCCATAGCGAACTCATCATATTGTCCAATTACAGGTTTTACCTCCGGTGGTAAGGTCATTTTGTTAGTCGCTGGGTCAACTTTAAATACCACTGGTGGTGCTTCTGGGTCGGGTACCTGCTTGCAACAAACAATCATATTTACACCTGGCATTTCCTGACCTCCTTTGGTATGAATTTCCTACACGCAAAAGGTACAGTAAAAAATTGCCCCTCTCCATGAAGTCGCAGGCTCTTTGTCAAATCGAGCTGAGCCTTAACAGTGGCTAAAGGCTCTTCTTGCAATTTTAAGTAGGCAAGTTGTTTTTTCCCATGGTCTTATAGTGGGCAGTAGAGGATTTGAACCTCTGACCTCCTGTGTGTAAAACAGGCGCTCTAACCCCTGAGCTAACCGCCCCACATGGCACGCCTGGCGGGATTTGAACCCGCGACCTCAGCCTCCGCAGGGCTGCGCTCTATCCAGCTGAGCTACAGGCGCATGGTGCCGAAGGAGGGACTTGAACCCTCATGTCCTTAAGGACACTACGCCCTGAACGTAGCGCGTCTGCCATTCCGCCACTTCGGCTTTTACTCCTCCGTCTCAAATTCTCCCTTAGCTAAGGAAACAAAAATAACTGCTAATAATCCCAGGATATTGAAGGGAAGGAGGGCACAAATAGCCCCGGCCAGGGATAATCCAAAGCTTTGTCTCCTTATGGCTGAGATGCCGCCAACTATAGCTACTATACCCAGTACAGCAAGGACAATCCCTGCGATAGTTAACCAAGCCGGGACTGTAGCCATACCAAAATCACCCTCAAAGCCGGGAAAAAATGGGAAACTTGGGCGCCAAAGTGGTATGCTAAGCCACGCTAAAGCTGCTGCTAGCCCCCCACCGATTATCTCAAATGCCCCCACTATTATACTTAAGATTCCGCCAGCGCTAAGTAAGCCGCCTCTGCCATTACCGTCAGATGCCATTTCTTTACCTCCTCTTTTTATAGTGGGCAGTAGTGGACTTGAACCACTGACCTCTTGCGTGTGAAGCAAGCGCTCTAACCACTGAGCTAACCGCCCTAAATTATATTTATTTTAGCCTAAAAAGCTAGCTTTGTAAACATAGCGAATTGAATCATCTAAATATGTCACCGAAAAGAAAGTTGTTAAATCACATAAAAAGTAACCGAAAATCTCTAAGATTTGGCCTGGTTATTACATTAAAGGGGGTTAAGACCAGGCTATGGAAAGGATGGATATGCATTCAAGAAATGAGTATCTTAAGGTAGTAAAGGAAAGGTACTTCAGAGCCAAGACTAAGAAGGAGAAGTCTCAAATCCTCAATGAGTACTGCTCCAATACCGGGCAATCCAGAAAATATGTCATCAGGAAGATACATAGGTCAGATCCTAAACTGAAGCGCAGGAAGAAAAGAAAGGAAATATACGATGGCGAGGTTAAAGCTGCCCTGGGTAAGATATGGGAAATCTTTGACTGTCCTTGTGGGCAGAGGCTAAAACCTCTGCTCGAGATAGAAGTAGATAGGTTAAGGGAGCTCGGGGAAATTGAAATACCGAAAGAGGCAGCCTTGAAACTGAAGATGATGAGCTCAGCCACAATTGATAGGAAACTTAAGCACCAGAGGGAGTTTTTACACCTTTTGAGGTCCAAAAGGGGTCCTAAGCCTGGCTATCTCTTAAAGCAGAAGATTCCCATAAGACTTACCCGGTGGGATACCTCAAAAGTAGGCTATGTGGAAATGGATTTTGTCGTTCACTGTGGCTCCTCTACCCTGGGAGAATATGTAAATACCTTAAGTACTACTGAGATATCCTCAGGATGGTGGGAAGGGGATAGACTCTGATAATGGACCTGAATTCATCAATCAGACCTTGTATAAGTACTGCCAGAGAGAAAAGCTAGAATTTACCAGGTCACGAGAGAATAAGAAGAATGATAATGCCTATATTGAACAGAAGAACTGGACCCATGTGAGGAAAGTATTTGGATACTTGAGATACGATACTTATGAGGAGCTGATGATTATAAATAACCTTTATCATAATGAGCTGATGCTATACAAAAATTTCTTTCAACCTGTGATGAAACTAGCCAGCAAAGAGAGGGTGGGTAGCAGTATCAAAAGGAAGTATGATACTCCTGAGACACCATATCGGAGGTTGATGGAATCAGATCAAATCCCGGAGGAAGTTAAAGAAGACCTCAAGGGCATATACTTTAGCTTAAATCCTGCCCAATTAAAAAGAAGCATAGATGCTAAATTAGCCCAGCTGTACCAGGTTTATGAGAAGAAAAAAGGAACCCAACAGGTTGATCCCCACAAAAAGTTAGTACCTCGTACGGCTACATTTTATATGATGCGACAACCTGCAGTTGGGTTACCTACTCAAATGATTTGACGCGGGGTATACACTCAACATAACATAGGTATATGAAATGACTACGGTATAGCAGGCCTATTAGAGACTAGTTTGTGAGACATGGGAATGGAACAAAAGAACGTAAAAAGCGGAATTAGTGTCGTTGGTGATGCAGCCTGGGGCACACACCTTTGTTTGTTCTACAGTTCTTCACAGGATTTGGTTGACATTCTGGTACCCTACTTTGAGGCAGGCCTTGAGAATAATGAGTTGTGCGTTTGGGTTTGCTGGGAGCCGCTGTTGGCTCAAGAAGCAACAATAGCGCTAGGCAAAAAACTAAAGAATCTGAGCCCTTACATTAGCAAAGGGCAGATAGAGATAGTGGATTACAGTAAGCAGCACACCAAACTAGGGAAACCTGGCTTTGACCAAATGGTACATTTCTGGATTGACAAAGAAACGCTAGCTTTTGAAAAAGGATTCCAAGGGCTTCGCCTTGCTGGAAATACCTCTTGGCTTGAACCAGGAGAATGGGCGGATTTCATGAGATATGAATCAGAAGTAGACGCGGTCATTCATACACATCGGATGCTTGCCATTTGCCCATATTCACTTGAAAAATGTGGAGCCGCTGAGGTCATGGATGTACTTGCGCATCATAGGTTTGCCTTGATTAGAAGAAAAGGTAAGTGGGAGGTTATCCAAAGTGTCGAGGAGCATCGCTTACAAGTGGCTCTTGAGGTACAGGTGCAGAACTACCACAACTCTTTAAATAATTCTCCTTTGGGCATTCGCATCATTACTGCAGAAGGGGAGCTTCTATACGCCAATCAGACTATTCTGGATATCTATGGCTACAGCAGTTTTGAGGAACTAAAGAACACGCCCATAAAGCAGCGTTACACCCCCGAAAGCTATGCTGAGCATAGGAGAAGAGCGGAAGATAGGAAGCTGGATAAGCCTGTCCCTGACAATTATGAGATAGGTATCATACGTAAAGATGGCGAAGTTAGATATCTACAAGTGTCCCGTAGAGAGGTAACCTGGAATGGTGAAACACAGTTTCAGGCAATTTATCAGGATATCACAACACGCAAGCAGTTAGAACAAGCTTTATCGGAAGAGAAAAAACGCCTCGAAGTAACACTACGCAGTACTGGAGATGGTGTCATCACCACTGACATGGAAGGAAAGGTAGTGTTACTCAATAGAGTTGCTGAGCAGCTAACTGGTTGGACTCAGGATGAGGCAAGTGGCAAACCTCTTGGAGAGGTATTTCATATCATCGATGAGCATACCCGTAAACGAATTACTAATCCTGTAAAGACTGTTCTTAAGACTGGCAGAATAGTTGGTCTTATTAATCATGCAGTCCTCGTCAGCAGAGATGGTAGTGAGCGTATCATTTCTGATAGCGGCGCTCCCATTCGTGATGACCACGGTAACTTATTTGGTGTAGTTCTACTATTCCGGGATATCACGGAAGTACGGAAGCTAGAAGAGGAGATCCAGAAGACTGAGAAACTCCAATCGATAGGCAACCTAGCCGGGGGCATTGCTCACGACTTCAATAACTATCTAACCGGTATCCTGGGTAATATCAGCCTGGCCAAAAGATATGTCGAGCCAAAAGGAAAGGCCATGGAAAGGCTGGAAGAGGCGGAAATAGCTTCAATAAGAGCCAGGGACTTAACCCAGCAGTTGCTGACCTTCTCCAGCGGTGGAGCACCAATCAAGAAGACTATTTCTATCGGTAAACTAATTGAAGATACTGTTGGCTTTGCCTTGAGAGGCTCGAACGTTAGACCTGAGTTTTACTTACCGGATGACCTCTGGGCAATAGTAGCCGATGAAGGGCAGATAAACCAGGTAATCAGTAATATCATTATCAATGCTGTTCAGGCTATGCCTCAAGGGGGAATAGTCAACGTAGAGGCAGAGAACCTTGTCATTAGTAGAAGGAGGACATTACCACTACCGAGGGGTAACTATGTGGAGATAACCATTAGAGACTACGGCATTGGCATAGCGAAGGAACACCTTGCAAGAATATTTGAGCCCTTCTTCACCACCAAGCAAAAAGGTAGTGGTCTAGGGCTGGCCACTTCATATTCCATTATCAAGAAACATGACGGTCATATCGCAGTTGAATCCAAGCTGGGTGCCGGAACAACCGTATATGTTTATCTCCCTGCCTCCATGGAAACTACTCCAATAAGAGAGGAGGTGATAGAAGAAGCCGTTCTGGTCGGCAATGGCAGAATTCTAGTTATGGACGATGAAGAGACTGTTAGAAAGCTCCTGTATGCCGGGCTGACAGAAGTTGGATATGAGGTGCAGCTCACGAACGATGGAGCTGAGGCAATTGAGCGATATAGTGAGGCTAAGAAAGCAGGACAGCCATTTGATGCAGTTATCCTGGATTTAACCATTCCTGGAGGAATAGGGGGTAAAGAAGCCATCAAGAAGTTGCTGGAACTAGACCCTGATGTTAAAGCAATTGTCTCGAGTGGTTACGCAACTGATCCGATTATGGCTGAGTACAAGGAATACGGGTTCAGTGCTGTGGTGCCCAAACCTTATAGTGTTGCACAGATTGAAAAGACGCTTCAAGGCTTATTGAGGAAAAAGAAGTAAGTCCAGATTGTTTAGTCGGCCAAACAAATACTCAAGATCTGACATAGTGGGCGGTACTGTACGATAGACAGAACTAAGACCATCGAACTAGCTTTTATCTCGGTACTCCCTCGGGAGAACGCCTCTCAACCATTGAAAATTTTAAAAACCATAAAGTGTATGTAGTCAGCGAAAGTGGGACAATTAGGCCTTCAAAAATAGCGGACACTTTAAAAGCCATGCCCCTGGTTTCTGGCGGTTCTATTATAATTCCTTCTTGCTTCTAATGTCCTGCTTTTGACCTCCTTCCTTCTCTGTATTATTTCGAGGTGCTTTCCTGTGTAGACGTCATAGGGCGTGACATTGCCCAGCCCTTCGTGATAACGCCGGTAGTTATAGTATTCGATGAAGGTGCTGATCGCTTCCTTCAGCTCGCTCGGCATTTCGTAAGTCACCTGGTTAATTTCGCCTTTTATGGTGCGATGGTATCTTTCAATCTTACCGTTGGTCTGAGGATGGAAGGACGAGGCAGTGATGTGCCCTATCCCTACCAGACGCAGGTACTGGTTGAATTGCTGAGAAATGTAGCCTGCCCCGTTATCCGATGGCAGCACCGTCCGATCCTCCACCGGCACATCCGTCATGCCGGTGAAGTCTACCGTCTGTTGCACCACGTCTTGCAGAGATCCCCCGCTCATGTCTGTCTTAAGATCCCAGCTCAGAATGAAGCGGCTGAAGTCATCCATCACCGTCTCCAGGTAATACCAGCCCCAATCAACTACTCTCAGATGACAGCAATCGCTGGCCCACAGCTCATTGGGCCGTTTCGTCTTGCGGCGATACTCCTTAGCTGCTTTGAAACCAATTATTTCCGCCGGCTTGATTAAGCCTTCCCTTTTCAGAATGCGGTAAACCGTGCTCTCAGAGATATGGGTGTGCCCGGAATCGGTTATCTTGAAGGCCAGTTGCCGGCAGGATAGTTCCGGTGAAGCCCGCGCCTCAGCCAGTACCTTGGTCTCTTCCTCAGGGCTTATCTTATTCCAGGGTAGAGGCGAACCACCCTTCCTGTCCTCAAGCTTCCCCTGGGTTTGTCTCTTTAACCAGCGATAGTATGTGCTCCTGGGTAACCCCAGCTGAGCCAGAGCTCTGCGGCAGGGTAACTCAGAGCCGGTCACCAAAGCGATAATCTCAGCCTTTTCCTTAGCACTCACCCGGCCATACCTCCCCTTTATTCCAGACTCGGTATGGCGGTTTTTTTAAGCACATGCACCTG
The DNA here is from genome assembly GCA_030605665.1 of Dehalococcoidia bacterium. Next base: position 6,528 of record JAUWHW010000061.1, read on the forward strand.
GAGTGATGGCTCGGCCACCAGTTGCTTCAACCGGGCATTTTCACGCTTGATATCCTGCACTTCCGTCTTGGTGGCATCGCGGACAGTATCCCGGGTAAGCCTCTCCTTGCCAGCCTCCATGAAATCTTTCAGCCAGGCATAGTAAGTGCTTGGCTGGATACCTTCCCGGTGGCAGCGGTCTCTGATGGGGGTATCACGCCGGAACCCTTCCAGAACAATGTGAACCTTCTCTTCGGCAGTGAACTTGCGGCGGGTAAGGCGCTTGATATTCTTGATGAACTCTCTGGTCTCTTCACTCCTAGCTTCAGCTTGCCAGGACTGGTCTGTAATCTGTTGTACCATGGCTTACTCCTTACTTTAAATGCTAATTTACTGCTTTACCAGGGTAGGAGCAAGCCCCAAAGTGTCCATTAGATTATGTCTTAATGTGTCCCATTTTCCCTGAAGATTTACAAGGAGTATCATATCGGAGGTTGATGGAATCAGATCAAATCACAGATGAGGTTAAAGAAGAACTCAAGGGCATATACTTTAGCTTAAATCCTGCCCAATTAAAAAGAAGCATAGATGCTAAATTAGCCAAGCTGTACAAGGCTTATGAGGAAAAGAGGAAAATCCACCAAGTTGCCCCTTACAAAAAAAATCAGAACCTCATACAGCTACATTTTATATGATGCGACAACCTGCAGTTGGGTTACCTACTCAAATGATTTGACACGCATAAGCCACTTGATAGCTGTGACTAATGCAAGTATAGTAGTGGTGTGAATCACCATAATATGGATACTCTTCCACGGCATATTGCTATCATCATAGATGGCAATGGCAGGTGGGCAAGGAAGCGTGGCTTGCCTCGTTTATTTGGTCATCGTGAGGGGGTGATTAATGCTCACCGCATAGTGGAAGCTCTTTTTGACTATGGCATTAAATATGTCACCTTATATATTTTCTCCACAGAGAACTGGAGCCGACCGAAGGAGGAAGTAAAAGGGATTTTCCAAATCCTGCTGGGCAGGATTGATGAGGAAGTTAAGTTTGCTCAAAGAAAAGGGATAAGGATTTGCCATTTGGGGAAACTTGATGCACTTCCACTGGAGCTAAGAAACAAGATAAGTCACGCTGTGGAGTTAACCAGGGATAACAAAGCAATGACTGTTAACCTTGCCATCAATTATGGAGGTCGGGATGAAATTATACAGGCAGCGCGACATCTTACACACGAGGGTGTCCCAGCTGGAAATATAGATGAGGCTCTCTTTAGTCAGTACCTTTATACCGCGGGTATCCCCGATCCTGACCTTGTTATTCGTACTGGCGGTGAAATACGACTGAGCAATTTCTTGCTGTGGCAGGCAGCTTATGCTGAGTTCTATTTTACCCCGGTCTTGTGGCCCGATTTCACCCGTGATGAGATGGATAAAGCTCTTATGGCTTATAAGGAACGCCAGCGTCGTTTTGGCTCCTTAACACCATCTCATTAAATAAGCTTGATTTACCTTTTATCATCAAAAGCTGTTAAAATTACTTTTGTAAAGAAAGGGGGGTAGAAGAATGGGCGACATTCTAGATGAAGCCACGGCACTCATTAGATGTAAGGAATGTCCTTGGTATAAGAATTGTATAACTCCAGTGCAAGTTAGCGCTGAGGACGTTGCACAGTTTAGGTTGATGATGCAGGGAGCAAATCTTTCTGAGACAGCTAAGAGCCAGATGGAGGATGTTCTGGGGAACATAGCATCTATGAGCCAGGATATGATCCTGCAAAGTTGTCCTGTATTTACACAACGTCTTAGGGATAATCCCGGGCTTGCTCAGCGAATCAAGGAAATGATGCAAAACTGGGATAAGGAAGAGAAAGAATCTGGTAAATAGTATGGTAGAGCAAGTAGGCAAGATAGGAAAACCGCCTGCGGAGCGTTTTAAACAAAAGAAGAAGCTTTATCTTGTCCCCCTTATGTACTCAAATAAAGATGCTCCACCTGAATATAAGGAGAGGATTGGTCGTTATTGGCAGCAGGTAGCGGAGCAGCTAATTAATTTAGAGACTAAGGTGGGGAAAATAAACTGTGTTTATCACGAGTCAATCTCCCAATCTGGAGAAGATGGCATGGAAATCGTGGAGAAAGTAAATCCAGATAGCTATCAAATTGCTAAAGGGAAGTGTGACAATGGTGCTGTATTGGAGGCGATTGAAGAGAAGGAGTTATTCGAGGAGGTCATGGATTGGGAGAGATGTATTTTACTTGGCTTTGTAAGTGAAAGGGTAGTAAGTAAAGTCTCTGAATTTTATGTTGAGGCTTCGAGGAAGAGATATGAATTCATGGCTAAAAGGATAGGTGAGACACTTAAAGGCAATGAGGCTGGGCTTCTGTTTATTACAGAGAGTCATAGGTTGCAGTTTCCTGCTGATGTAGAGGTGTTTAATGTCTTTCCACCGACGTTGGATGAAATTCATCGCTGGCTTCGTGACCGTGCTAAGAAGGAGCAAGAGAAAGCCGAGGATTAAGCTCGCTTTTTGAGGTATGTTTATGAAGGTAAGGAAGCCTGTTGTTGCGGGTACATTTTATACTGGCACTCCTAAGGAGCTAAAAGAACAAATTGAGTGGTGTTACAAGCATGAGCTTGGTCCAGGAGTTGTGCCACAGGTAAATAAAGCTGGTCCAAGGAAAATCGTGGCCCTTGTCGTCCCTCATGCTGGCTATATTTACTCTGGACCGGTGGCAGCTCATGCCTACAAGGAGCTCGCTAAAGACGGGGTATTTGATACAGTAGTAATACTCGGTCCTAATCATACTGGCTATGGCGCTCCAGTTTCTGTATGGACGGAAAGTTCCTGGGAGACGCCTTTGGGTAAGGTGAAGATAAACGAAGAGCTTGCCCGCAAGGTAGTAGGAGGGATAATTGGAGCAGACGAGACAGCTCATATATATGAGCATAGTATAGAAGTGCAACTACCCTGGCTTCAGCATCTCTATGGGGAACTGAAAATTGTACCTATAGCTATGCTGGCTCAGGATGTGGAAACAGCTAGGGAAGTAGGCAAAGCTATTTCCAAAACTGGTGATAACACTATAATCATAGCTAGTAGCGATTTCACCCACTATGAGCCTCACTCTATAGCCACAGAAAAAGATAAGTCCATGATAGAGGCCATAGTTAATCTTGATGAGGAAATGCTATATGAGCGGCGAGGGCTCTTTAGCTGCACCATGTGTGGCTATGGGCCAGTAGCTTCGGCAATCGTGGCAGCTAAAGAGATGAAAGCAAAAACGGCAAACTTATTGAAATATGCTACCAGCGGGGATACGACCGGGGATTTCTCTAGAGTGGTTGGCTATGGCTCTATTGTGATAAAGCGTTAGAAAACTATTTGGAGCTTATTATTTCCCCTTGGATATCTTCCTCAATTGTAAGGAAGCCAAAAGAGCTTGTTGCCTTTCCTGGATTGAAGAAAAGGATGCCATCAATCACCTTGTTTTGGGGTTCATGGGAATGGCCGTAGACAATGATATCTACTTGTTGATCAAACATCTCCCTTACTCTTTGCTCAATTCCCCAGGGAGGACCTGAGCCATGGATGATGCCAATTCTTTTATTCTTTGCTTCGATTATTTCCTTGACAGGGAGCGTGCTTTTTATCTCACTTGAATCCATATTGCCCTGAACTGCTTTCACCTCCCCCAGTTGCTTTAACCCATTGAGCGTTTCTGTGGTAGTAAAATCTCCAGCATGGATTATTAAATCTACAGTGGAAAGGGCAGCAACTATTTTTCGGGGGACCTCTTCAAATGAGGTTGCATGGGTATCAGCAAGCACTCCTATTCTCAAAGTATACTCCCCTAAGAAGCTTCGGCGGACTTCATTTTAAGCAAAGGACTTAGAGAGGTTATCATTTTATGAGGGAGATTTCAAAGAGCTTGCTTATTTATATGATTAGTGTATATCGGCTTTCGTGGTTTTTGGGGTTTCTTTTTGCTGCTGGCTTTGGGGGATAACTTGTTTAACCAGTTCGATGGTTTTGTCCAAACTAGAGAGGGAGAATGATAATCCTAGCTGTTTCAGTTCTGGATAGCCCATTCCGCGGAATAACCTTTGCCCTGCTACTTTGGTCATTTCATCGTATATAACTGGCCACTTCGCCCCATGGCGATTAGCACAGAAGAGAATAAAGTCGCGAAGTTGAGGCGATAAGTCATCCACAATTATTATTTTTACTCCAGAATCGGGGTTGAAGCAAACTCGCTTACGGCTGCTGAGACCTTGTATTTCCCCTTGCTTTTGCCTTGGATGATTCCCTGGTTAAGGTTTTGGTCTCACTTTTATCCTTGGGCAAATACAAAACCCGGAGAATATTTTTTTATTATATTTTTGTTTTGGTTTTTATGCTGTATAGTGAAGTTGAGCAAGTAAACCTATAAGCCGAGTTCTGTACCCTAAAATAGGGTGGTGACCATCCATCTAGCCCTGATGTTACCATCAGGGTCAAGCGACCAACCCGAGGGCATTGGCCGAGCACCTCAAGTGCCCTTCTATTTGGTCTTGCTCCGGGTGGGGTTTGCCCAGCCAACCAGTCACCCGGTTGCTGGTGAGCTCTTACCTCGCCATTTCACCCTTACTCCGTGGGAAATACTCCCCACACTTTCCCTTATTTCTCTGGAGGAGCGGTATGTTTCTGTGGCACTTTCCGTAAGGTTGCCCCTCCTGGGTGTTACCCAGCACCTTGCTCGGTGGAGCTCGGACTTTCCTCCCTGTACATTAAGTACAGAGCAGTCACCCAGTTTACTTGCCCAGTAGTAGTTTACAGTTAACGAAGATGGAGGTCAAATCCCCTTGTTATTTTGAGCCCTTCGGCTCTTGTCATTCTGAGGGAGAGAAGCGACCGAAGAATCTCACTCAGGATAAACTCCGTGAAGAATTTGGAGACCCTTCGCTAGCGCTCAGGGTGACAGCTAAACGCTGTCATTTCAGGGCTATTCCACATACAATATTCTATTGCAACTATTGCAATGAACTAAGTCGCCGGCCTTAGCCTTTTGCCATTGACTTGTGGGCAGGGTGATGTGGCATCCCTGACATCTCCCTTGTTCTACCTTAGCTATAGCTTGCCCCTTTGTTAACTTAATCTGTTCATAGAGGTTAAGAGCCTCTGGGCTAATTTGTTGTGCCAGCTCTTGACGGTTTTCGTCGAGACTGGTAAGCGCGGTTTCAGTCTCGATTTTCCTTCGAGTAAGAGCTTCTTGTTTCTGTTGCCATTCTTGCTTTAGCTCTTTAAGCTCTTTGGTGCTACCTTTTACCCTAGCTTCCATTTCCTCTACTTGGCTCATTAGCTCTAATAGCTCGTCTTCTTTTGCGCTAAGCTTGCCCTTCAGGTTTTCGGCTTCACGCTTGAGGTTGACCAGTTCCTTAGGATTTTTAACCGTGCCACCGTAAAGTTTGTTATTGAGGTGATTGAGCCTCTCTTGCAGGTCTTCTAACTCCCATTCAGTGTTTTTCTGTTTTCTTTTCCATTCTGCCAGCTGTTGTTTTTGTGAAGCGAGTTCAGATTCAGCAGCCACTAAAGCTCTGTTTTCATTTAGCTGATAGATAATCTCGTCTGCAATTTGTTGGGTCTTTTGCACTTCGATATCGAGCTGCTGCAATTTATAAAGTTGCCCTGGCAAACTCATAATGGAGCTATTTTAGGAGCGGGCCGCAGGCTTTGTCAAAGAGTTCTTGGATAATCGAGGACCACGACTTGTGTGTTAGCGGGCAAAGAGGACTGGGTAACTGAAAGTTTTGGTTTTACTTCTAGGTCGCGTATCCCCATTTTTTTAAGAAATTTATCTACAGGCTGGAGATTCATAGCTAGGATATCAGTTTTATAATGCATAGGAATGACAACGTGGGGGTTTAGTTGCCCCACAATTTCTACAGCTATATCGAGCGGGATAGTAAATGTTTCTCCCACAGGCAAAAATAAAATGTCTATAACCCCTAATTCCTCTGCCAGTTGTGGAGTCAACCGGTGTCCTAAGTCACCCAGGTGGCATAAAGCCATGTCATCTATTTCAATAAGGTAAATGGTATTTTTGCCTTTGATTTCCCCCTTTTCATCGTCGTGAAAGGTGGCGATTCCGGTGATAAATGTGCCTCCTATTTCATATTCACCCGGGCCTTTTATTTGCTTAGGGTTATTGGCGATGCCTTCGATGTAGCTGTGGCCAGGGTGGAGATGGCTTAAAGTCACTATATCTGCCTTAGGTTGGCCCAAAGAGTAGCCCAGGTTAGGATAATATGGGTCAGTAATGAGGATTTTTCCCTTTCCTTTAATAATAAAACAGGAATGCCCTAGCCAACTAATTTCCATGATCTGAGAGCAAAGTCCTTTCTGAGGAGGTTATCAGAAGGGTCATCTCCTCTATACCCACAATAATGACCTCCTCATTAACGTCTACAACAGAACCTGTTGATGATGCTTTCCATAGTTCATTACTGACCCGAACGTAACCATTAGGGGTAAGTGGGGTTGCTGCTCTGCCTTTGCTGCCAATATCAGGCGAAATGATTGGTTTTTTATCCAGTGCTTCCTTGCATAACCTGTAGGTTTTGTACTCATATGCCCCTAAACCAGCCATCATAAGGATGAGCCCCCAGAAGGGGATGTTTATGCCGAAGCTTGGTAGCAGCCAAAGCACAACTGCTGCTAGACCCATCTCTTCGAGAAGGGCTGTTATGATAGAATATATTGTGTATTTTTTCCCTTTCATTTGTGTATCAAATTAAAGTATCATTTTGACCCTGAACCCTTCACAATTTGTAGGCTCTGAGGCAGCACAGCGACTGAAGAATCTTTTCTTCACTTTGTTCAGAGCTTCGTCTCACTAGGGTAAACTCCGTGAGGGAAAAATCTCAACTCCTTTAAGCCATCAGCGAAGCCAGATGATTTATCCTCTTTAGCATGTTAGGGTGACTGGTAAAAAGCTCCATCATCTTGTCAGTAGTTCCTAGCCGGACAGTTTTTCCTCGTAGTTCCATTAATTCATTGCTGTCAATGGTGCCATCCATGTTGCGGTCAATTTGAGATAGCTCTCTGATCTCATACCAGGCACGGGTGGGGTCGTTGACAAAGAAGGCTTTGACTCCCTCCACCCTTTTCAATTCCTCTCGTCCTTTAAAACGAGCGTTGCCATAAACCAACTTATATAGAGCTGAAGCCAGATGGCTTGGGTTATTGCCTAATTCAACGCTTCCCTGGTCGGCATAATATTCTCGCATGCGAGAGCCATACAGAACCAGCAGGTTGGTGATAAAGTAAAGGAGAAAAGCACCCAGGCCGATAAGGGCAGCATAGCCGCCACCTTGCCTTTGACCGCCAAAAGCCCCTCTAAACATCATACCCCAGGCAATCCAGTACATAATGAGTGGTATAGCAGATAGCAGTGTCATAAACACCATGTCTCTGTGTTTGACATGTGATAGCTCATGCCCCAGGACAGCCTTGAGCTCATCCTTACTTAACAGATTCAGGATACCCTGAGTAACGCAGACTCGCCCATCCCGTTGTGTCTTTCCAAAGGCAAAGGCATTGGGAATTGCTAGCTGTGAGATACCTACCTTGGGCTTAGGAAGATGAGCTCTCTCAGCAAGCTCAGCTACCATCCTGTGTAGCTCTGGGGCTTCTTTCTCGGAAGCCCACTTTACCTTCATTGTCCTGCTTACTATGGCAGGACCGATAAGATACTGGATGCCGAGGAAGACGAAAGCCAGGATAAGATAGGTTAACGCACTACCCGCTCCCATCCATGTTCCGAGTCCAGTAATCACGCCATAGAGGATGCCGAAGAGCAATGCTACCAGCAGGAACATCCTCGTTTTAAGCCACATGAACTCCCTCCTTTGTTATTACCCTAGCAGATTGCATCGAGAATAATGATATAGCAGAAGACAAGATAGGTCAAACAACGCAGATTGAGATGATTGACTGATATATCCGAATGTGTTAACCTTATGGGCAACAAGGTTAACGAAATGAGATGGAATATATTAAGAGCTCTTCGAGAGAGTGGAGATTATGTTTCTGGCCAGGTGTTGAGCAAAGAACTCGGCATCTCGAGGGTTTCCATCTGGAAGCATATTCGTAATTTAAAGGAAGATGGCTATGTAATAGAGGCCTCGGCTAGAGGCTATCACTTGGCTTCCTCTCCGGATTTATTGCTCCCTGGTGAATTTCACGGCTGGGAGCAAAAGGTTCATCATTTTTGGGACGCTGGCTCGACAATGACCATAGCTAAAGAATTAGCCAAAAAAGGGGCAGAAGAGGAGACCATTGTAATTGCTGAGGCTCAAACCCGTGGCAGAGGAAGGTTAGGCCGGGAATGGCTCTCTCCGAAAGGTGGAATTTATATCACCCTTATTTTAAGACCTAAAATAAGTCCGGTGTATGCTTCAAGGATAAACCTGATGGCTTCTGTGGCAGTGGCGAAAGCAATTAGAAAGTTTTTTGGGTTAAAGGCTGAATTGAAATGGCCCAACGATGTCTTAATTAAAGGGAGGAAGGTGTGCGGCATATTGGCTGAGATGGAGGCGGAAACAGACGTTGTAAACTTTGTAAATCTGGGAATAGGCATAAATGTCAATAATCCTATCTTCCCGTATGAAAAAATGGCCACTTCTTTAAAAGAAGAGTTAGGAAAGGAAGTTTCCAGAAAAGAATTCTTGAACTCGGTGCTGAAAGAAATAAACGAACAGCAAGTTTTATTAACTAAAGGGGATTTACTTGAGGGGTGGAAAAGCCTCTCTGCCACATTGGGTAGAGATGTGAGGATAGTAGCGCTAGGTGAGGAAATAGTGGGACGAGCGATAGATATAGATACTAACGGAGCGCTGGTAATAAAAGGCAAAGATGGCTCTTTGAGGAGCGCTATCGTTGGAGATTGTATCCACCTAAGCTAGCATGCCTCAGTTACTTATCATTATTGCTTACTTTCTAGCCATAATTGGTATAGGGGTGTGGAGTAGAAGAAGGGCAGGAGGCCAAGATGGGTTCTTCGTTGCCAATCGTAGGGGAACTACGCTTCTTATTACGGGATCTCTTCTAGCCACTGCTGTTGGGGGTTCGGTAACTGTGGGAATGGCTGGCTTGGGATTTGGGCAAGGCTTGACAGGTGCTTGGTGGCTTCTTGTTGGCTCCGTTGGCCTTTTAATCTTAGGGTTCTTCTTTGCCAGGAAGGTGAGAGGTGCTGCACTCTATACCCTTCCAGAGCTGCTTGAAAAACAGTATGACAACCGTGTAAGTTTGGCCGCTTCCATTCTTATCGTTATCGCTTGGGTGGGAGTGGTAGCGGGACAAATTGTGGCTGCGGGTAAAGTCTTATCTATTCTGGGAATAGGCTCTGTTGCTTCTTGGATGATTATTTTTACCATCGTCTTTGTAATTTATGCTATTCTGGGGGGTCAACTGTCTATTATCCGCACCGATGCTTTCCAGGCAACAATACTTTTTGTGGGGATTTTTGTGGCTTTGGCGCTGGTGCTTTCTCGTGTGGGAGGACTGAATGGGTTAAAAGCTTCTCTTCCCTTGACTTACTTTTCTTTTCCACTAAGCCCCGAATTTAATTGGAAGATGCTGATGTCCCTTTTGATTTTTGTTGGGGCCACTTATATAGTGGGCCCAGATATATACACTCGACTTTTCTGTGCCAAGGAAGAAAAAGTAGCTCAAAAGTCAGCTTTTCTGTGTGCATTTCTATTTCTCCCCTTAGCTTTTGCCATCACTTTAATAGGAATGGGTGCCAAGGTTCTATATCCCGGGATTTCTGCCGAGCAAGCTCTCCCTCAAGTAATAAGCGGAGTTCTTTCCCCTGGTTTGAGCGGATTAATCCTCGCTGCCTTAGTCGCTGCGCTTATGTCCTCAGCGGATACTTGCCTCCTTAGTCAAAGTGTTATCCTGACCGAGGACGTAGTTAAGCGATTTTGCCCTTCCTTTAATGAAAGAAAAACTGTTTTGCTAACCCGCTTTAGTATATTGGTGCTAGGTCTTATGGCATTGGGTTTGGCTATAGCCTTAAAAGGAGTGATTTCGTCCCTTCTCTTTGCTTACACCGTTTTTACTTGTGGTTTAGTCATTCCAGTGATTGCTGGGTTTTATAAAGAAAGGCTAAAAGTGACTCCACAAGGAGCTTTGGTAGCTCTTGTAGGTGGTGGAATAGCAGGGCTGCTGGGGAAAATTCCAGGCCTTGATATTCCTCTTAAAGGAGAGCTGCCCCTCATAGGTTTTGCTATAAGTGCCATTCTCCTTTTTGGAGTAAGTTTCTTTACGAGGTCTGATTTAAATTCTAAGCTCTAAACTCTAAACAAATTCAAATTCCTAGAAGTTTAGGATTTCGTATTTCGTGCTTAGGATTTCTCTTGTTCATGTTATAATTAAAAAGTGCATATAGCCATCATTGGTTTAGGGCTTATTGGTGGCTCTATAGGGCTTGCCTTAAAGAAGCTTAATGAACCCGAGTGGGAGATTGTTGGTTATGTTCGCCGTTCCGAAGCTGCTTCTGCTGCCCTGAAGTTAGGAGCAGTTGACAAAGTGGAAATGAGCTTAGAGTGCGCGGTAAAGGAAGCTGACCTGGTTATCATTGCTACCCCGGTTTTAACCATAAAGGAAATTCTATCTCGGATAGCAGGTTGTCTTTCCCCTGGATGTATAGTAACTGATACAGCAAGCACAAAGCTTGAGGTCATGAAATGGGCAGAGGAGTTATTGCCACCAAGGGTGGATTTTGTTGGCGGGCATCCCATGGCGGGTAAGGAAACCTATGGTATTCAGGCTGCGGAGGCCAAATTATTTCGAGGAAGTGATTATTGTCTTACTCCAGCAAAGAAAACTTCGCCGCAGGCCGTGGATAAAGTAGCCAATGTGGTAAAAAAGCTTGGGGCTACGCCTCTTTTCGTTGATGCTCAAGAACATGACAATCTAGTGGCTGGCATCAGTCACTTACCTATGTTGCTCTCAGCAGCCCTAGTATCAGCTACTACCAAAGATTCCTCTTGGGGCAAGATGTCCAAGCTGGCTGCCTCTGGCTATCGTGACCTTACTCGTCTGGCTTCAGGAAATCCCGAGGTGAATGCTCACATTTGTCTTACCAATAGGCAAGCCATAATCCACTGGATTGATGAATTCAGTAAGGTGTTGGCAAGGTATCGCCAGTTAGTGGATGTGGGAAATGAAGACTTAGAGGAAGCTCTAGCTGAGACTAATAAAGCAAGGCAAGGATGGCTAAACAAAACATAGTTAAGACAATCAACCCTTGCTCCCGGTTGGAAGGGGAGGTTGTTCTGCCCGGTGACAAATCTATCTCTCACCGAGCAGTTATCCTTAATGGCTTAGCTTCAGACAAAGCCCAAATCACTAATTTTGCTCCGGGTAAGGATTGCTGGCGCACTGTTAGCTGTCTGAGGGCTCTGGGGGTGGAAATTCGTAGGGAGGGGCCTCATGGTTGTCCCACCTTATTAATTTACGGAATTGGCCAGGATGGTTTGAAAGAACCTGCCAATGTACTCAATGCTGGAAACAGTGGCACTACTATGCGCATCCTTAGTGGTCTCCTTTCCAGCCAGCCTTTTCTATCCATTATTACCGGTGATAGTTCCCTTCGCTCTCGTCCTATGGAAAGGCTGATCAAGCCGCTGAGGTCCATGGGAGCTGAAATTTACGGCAGAGGAAAGGATTCCTTCGCTCCTTTGGTTATCAGAGGGAAAAAGCTACACGGCATAGAATTTTCTTTGCCTGTCCCCAGTGCCCAGATTAAATCGGCAATTCTATTGGCTGGCCTTTTTGCCCAAGGTGAGACTGTTTTACATCAACTAGTTCCTTCACGAGATCATACTGAGAGGTTGCTTAAACGTATGGGGGCTGAATTGGAAATCGATGGCAATTTGCTTTCTTTGACTCCTTTAACCAGTTCCTTAGCTTCGATTAGTTTTCGTGTACCTGGTGATATTAGCTCGGGGGCCTACTTTTTAGTTGCCGGGGCTCTTCATCCTGATGCCAGGATAATCATAAAGGATTGTGGGATTAACCCTACACGAACAGGAATTATTGATGTCCTTTTAGCTATGGGGGCCAAGCTTAAAATAGAAAATAAGCGGGTGGAAGCAGGCGAGCCATTGGCCGATATTATGATAGAATCTAGTGAGCTAAGGGGAGTTGAGATTGGTGGAAGTATTATTCCTCGCCTTATAGATGAGATTCCAGTTCTAGCTGTAGCTGGCTGTGCAGCTAGAGGTAAAACTGTGATCAGGGAGGCTACTGAATTGCGAGTGAAGGAATCGGATAGGATTGCCACCGTGGCAAGGGAACTTTCCCGCTTGGGAGCCGAAATTGAACCATTGCCCGATGGCATGGTTATCCATGGTGGCAATCTTTTTGTAGGTGCGGAGGTTGACGCTCATTTTGACCATCGCTTGGCGATGAGTCTGGCCATAGCTGGCTTAGTGGCTAAGGGTAGAACAACTATCAATCATGCCCAGGCAGCGCAGGTCTCCTATCCTGCTTTTTGGCCGGATTTGCAAAATCTAACCAATTAATGTTGGCTGGGATGAAATGAAGCAATCTCAAAATTAAATCTTTAGGAGGGTAATATGGGCACTGAATTGGTTCACATTGGTTTTGGCAACATTGTAGCTGTAAACAGGGCCATTGCTTTCCTTGCTGTGAATCAGCAACCCATCAAGCGCTTAATCCATGAGGCCAGGGATAAAGGCTTGTTAATAGATGCCACTCATGGCAGAAAAGCAAAGGCTGCTATTCTCTTTGACACTGGTCATATAGGCCTAGCTGCTATATCTCCAGACACTGTCGCTCATAGGTTGGCTACTCCATCTTTGGCCACTGAGGAAAAAATTGAGTTGTGAAAACTGCCAGCCCGGTGCTTCTCTACTCGTTGTCCTTTCTGGACCTTCTGGAGTAGGCAAAGATGCCGTGCTTACCAGAATGAAGGAGCTTAAGCGTCCCCTCTACTACGTTGTTACTGCTACTACACGTCCTTGCCGCGCTGGAGAGGGGGAGGGGGTAGATTACTACTTTTTATCTCAGGAAAAATTTCAGCAAATGATAGATACAGGGCAGCTTCTAGAATGGGCTAGGGTTTACGACAACTACTATGGTGTGCCTAGAGATGAGATAGCCCGAGGTTTAGCTAGTGGAGTAGATGTGATAGTCAAGGTAGACGTTCAAGGTGCTGCTACTATTAAAAAAATCCTGCCTCAGGCGGTATTTATTTTCCTCTTGCCTCCCTCTGTGGAGGAATTGGAAAGACGGCTGAAGCAGAGGCACAGCGAACCTTGGATAGATTTAGCTTTAAGGTTGGAGAAAGCTAGGAAGGAGATAGAAAGTCTGTCCTTCTTTGATTATGTGATAACAAGCTACCATGGCAAGCTTGATGATGTTGTATCTCAGATTGATGCCATTGTAACCGCTGAAAGATGCCGGGTGAAGCCAAGGAATGTTATATTGTGATTTTTTTGTTATGCTTGACCATGGCAACAAATTTAGCTAAGATATAAAAAATAAATTTCTGGGAGTTATCAAAATGAGTAAATCTAAACTAGCTTGTCTTATAGTCTGTCTCGGCTTATTTCTAGCGATATTTAGTGGATTAGTAAGTGGTCAGCTAGCCATGGCTCAGGAAGAGGAGGAACAAGCTCCCCCTGAGGAAAAGATTGAACTTACTCCTGAACACCGCGTACAACCCGGGACATCCGATTCCGGTTTCACGTTTGATGTTAAATTGCAATATACCGGTGAAGAACCACGTTACTTCGATCTTCGAGTCGAAGGGCCTGAAGGATGGCTGGTAGAGGTACGTCCCACTGCTCAGGCGCTAAACCCAATAGCAGACATCCGTTTAGACCCCGAGAGAACATACCCTGAAACTGTTGTGATTTTTGCTATGGCGCCGTATTGGGAGTTTCCAGAGCCGGGAGACTATACCATAAAGATGGAAGCTACGTCGGGAGAGATTGAAGGTAGCATCGATCTTACAGCTAGAATCACTGCCACATACGACTTTACATATGAAACAGCCACCGGGCGGCTCAATATTAAGGCTACTGCGGGGAAGGAGAGCTATCTCCCTATCATTATTACCAATATCGGGACAGCTACTTTGGACAAAATAACTTTCTACTCGACCAGGCCAGGTGGCATTGCTGGAGAGGAATGGAGCGTAACCTTCAAGCCGGAAAAAATAGAAGCTCTCGAACCGTGGAATAAACAAGAAGTGGAGATTACTGTAAAGCCACCATCCAAGACCATAGCCGGGGACTATATGGTTACCCTGGAATTTGTGACTGACCCTGCAACTTGGAAGGTTGGCGAATTAGATATCAGGATAACAGTAGGGACATCTACCAAATGGGGATGGATAGGAGCTGGCATCGTAGTTGCTGTGATAGCCGGCTTGGTAATAGGCTTTAGACAGTTAGGCAGAAGATGAAAATGGGGCAAGCTATTGAGACAAAGAATTTAACTAAAACCTATGATGGCTTTACCGCTGTTGATAAGCTCAACCTTAGTATAGAGGAAGGAGAAATTTTTGGCTTTCTTGGTCCTAATGGCGCAGGCAAAACGACAACCATACTAATGCTCATGGGACTTACTGAGCCCAGTTCGGGGACAGCACAAGTTTGCGGCTATAACCCCACCAGAGAGCCCTTGAAAGTGAAGCGTATTGTGGGCTATCTGCCAGAAAAGGTTGGCTTTTACGAAGACTTAACCGCAAGGCAAAACTTAAAGTATACCGCTGAGCTAAATAGTCTACCTAAGAAAGAAGCTGAAGAAAGAATTGCTAATCTTTTAGCTACAGTAGGGTTGTCTCCAGTAGCTGACCAGGAGGTCAGGAAACTCTCCCGAGGGATGAAGCAAAGGTTAGGCATAGCTGACATATGGGTCAAGGAGCCAAAGCTTGTGTTCCTTGACGAACCTACCTCTGGCATAGACCCTGAAGGCATTGAGGATGTCCTTAATCTTATAGTGAGTATGGCTAAGAAGGGGATAACTGTTGTCTTCTGTTCTCATCAACTACACCAAGTTCAAAAAATATGCACTCGAGTGGGGATATTAGCCAAGGGACATCTAGTAGCTGAAGGGGGGATAGACCGCCTGGGGAGGCAGGCCATAGCCGGTGGACGATATCGCATCGAGGCTCAGGTAGCCCAGTTGAGGCCAAAACTTATTGATTCTATAAAACGGGTTAAAGGGGTGGTGGAGGTGCAAGGTTCTGGTGAATTGCTGCTTATTAACTGCAGTAAGGATTTGAGAGGGCAGATAGCCAAAGTGATTGTTGATAGTGGCGATACACTGCTTGGGATGAAAATAGAAGAATATAGCTTAGAAAAAATTTATAAAAAGTACTCCCGTGAGGCTTAGCTATGTATGCTGTCTTTCGAAAAGAGCTAGCTGACTATCTAAGTAGTAAAAGGTTCGGCATCCTCTTCATTTTGATTTTATTAGCAGCAGTATTTGCTGTTTATTTAGCTATTCAAAATATAAGGGGTGTCGTAACTCCGACTACTGAGTTTGTCTTCCTCAAAATTTTCGTTGCCTCTGGAAAAACGTTACCTTCTTTTCTTTTCTTTATCGCTCTTTTTATCCCCATAGTAGGCATAGCCTTTGGCTTCGATGCCATAAACAGCGAGCGGACTAGCGGCAACTTGAGTCGGCTTTTATCGCAGCCAATCTACAGAGATTCGGTAATAAATGGCAAGTTCCTGGCTGGCTTAGCTGTCCTAAGCGTTATGATAGCGAGCGTAATTGCCATTGTTGCTGGACTGGGGCTCCGCATAGTCGGTGTGCCACCGAATTCAGAAGAAATTTTAAGACTTATAGCCTTTGTCCTGATAAGCATAGTTTATGGAGCTTTCTGGATGGCATTGTCTATCCTCTTCTCCATTTTCTTTGACCGGGCGGCTACCTCTATGTTAGCCTCAATAGCATTGTGGATATTCTTTTTCTTCTTTATGTCCATGATTGCTGGAGCTATTGCTGATGCTAGAATGCCAATCGACCAGAATTCTAGCCTCGAAATGATAGTTAAAAACATTGAAATTCAAGGGATGCTCGGTCGCATTTCCCCTTGTACTCTTTACGGAGAAGCTACCGCTGCCTTATTGACCCCTGAACTTGGTAGCCTTAATCCGGCGCTATTGATGATAAGTACTCTCACTGCCGGAAGGATGCTTACATCTCTTCCCTTCATCCAGAGTCTTTTGCTTGTCTGGCCTCAGGTAGTAAGTATAATTGCTTTGGCAGCTATTTGCTTCGCTGTCTCCTACATAAGGTTTATGAGAGAGGAGATAAGGTCAATTTAAGACCTAAATAGCCTGTCTTTCTTAGCTCTCTGTTCTCACCCACAGTTTTTTCCCATCGGTAACAAACTCAACAGTGCCGTTTTCCGACGTCAGGTGAACTTTGTCCTTGCCCAACCTTTCCTCTAACCTCTCCACCACTTCAGTGCTGGGATGCCCAAAGGGGTTATCTAGCCCTACTGAAATTACGGCTACCTCGGGGTCAACTGCAGCCAGAAATTGTGGAGAGGTGGATGTCTTGCTGCCATGGTGGGCAACTTTCAGGACTGTGCCTCTCAAATTGGCTCGCTGCCCGATAAGTTCAAATTCAGCTTCTTGCCTGATATCAGCTGTAAATAGGAAGCTAACTTCGCCTGAGCTCAGCCGAAGTACTACTCCATTGTTATCCACATCGTGGCTGGTTCCTTGAAACAACTTTAGCGGCGGATTGAGCACTTCCATTTTCATTGAGTGGTCATAATTCACGCAATGTCTTTCCCTTTACTCTTTTAGTTGAAGGCAAGGGACCGGAGCGGATAGAAAATTGAGGGAGTAGTCCCGGTGAAATTTAGCGCCATTGAACAAACATGGGCATGTCCGTTATTTTGGGCGTATAGCTTAAAATGAGCGGTGGTGTTAGCAATTAAGGCACTAGTTTATAGCCGTTGGCTATAAGCCAATTGTAAAACTCCAGAGATATCGTGTCCGTTTCAATATACCCATCAATGATAGGTTCGCCAAAATGCCTGACTCTTTTACAGTTCAGAAATTCCTCAACAGCATCTACAGGGATAAGCCATTTCCTTCCGTCAGGGAGTTTTACGGCATTGAGGTTGCCTTCTATGCAGAACTGCCTGATCCTGCGCTCCGAATAACGCAATAACGAAGACGCTTCCTGCAGTGTATAAAATTTCCGCTTCATTTTTTCTAAGTTTGCCGCTATTTCCTCTTATTGCCGTTGTTTCAAATTGACACGCAGATGGCTCGCGGTTGTAGTATATCCCCAGGATTATTAAAAAACAAGGAATTTTCAAGGATGGCAATATTTACCATAAAGGTAGATAAGAAAACGGGTATGACCTACTTTCCGAAGGAGATAAGGCAGGAGGGGTTCGTGGGCGAGATTGAAGGTCTCCCGAATGCACTCACGTTTACGCTGATCAAACCTGGGACCAAATTGTCCGACGTAGAGAAGAGTCTCCGGATTATTCTTCGGGATATCGCACTGCGCAGACAGCAGGGGCAAGAGTGAACCCAAAAAGCGAAGAATGCAAGGTTAAAATTCACTGGCGACCGGTCGTTGGGGAACCATCGCCACTTTGGCGTCGCTTATGGAATCAGCTGTTGCAAGAAAAAAAACGAAGTTCCTCTACTAGTAAAACTTCAGGTGACCAAGGGATGAAGGAGTCCTTATGAGTTCAATGTGACCAATAATGCCAAAGCCTCGGGGAAGTCCGAGGCTAAAGGCGGGAGTTTAAGGAGAAGGCAATGCTGACGTATAGTGACATAGCCTGGCAAAGTTGTCAAGATAATCTCGGGTCAGCACAACCCCGCTACCAACTCTTGATCTTTGACCTCATAGGGGGCGGGCATGGCTAATCCACAGCCGACAGACGCCCACTTAAGGGTAGCTCACCAAATCTTTGAGCAGGTCATGGCGTCCGACTTTACTAAGCGACAGGGGAAAATCCTTGACCTGATCCTGCGGCTATCCTGGGGTTGTGGCAAGAAAGAAGCTTACATCCCCCGGCAGAAGGATTTTGAGGTTGTTGGCGTAGGAGAAGGACATATAAAGGCTGAACTAAGGTGGCTCGAACTAGCAAAGGTAATCACAATCTCTGACAATCAATATTCGTTTAATAAGGATTACGATCAATGGCGAGTCAGCAGGGCTAAGGGTTATGACCCTGAAAAACTTACCACTTTGGTAAGAATTAACCTCAGTTCTAAGCCCAAAACTTACCAAAGTGGTAAGACAAACTTACCAAAGTGGGAAGATTCCACTTACCAAAGTGGTAAGAATTCTACGAGTAAATTAGCTACGTCTAAAGAAAATATTAAAGAAAGTATATATAAAGAGAAGAGGGAACCTCTCTCACCAAAACAGAAAGAGTTGTTTAGTATCCTTTTAAGATGTCCCGCCATTAAGGAAACCGATGCTCATAAGCTTCCGGAGCTTTTACAAGACTACCCTAATGTTAATCACGCTCTGGAATTCAAGAAATTCGCCGAATGGTGGCCTGGCCCGAAGAAACGCCAAAAACCTTGGGCCACTCTAAGAAATTGGCTTGAAAAAGCCCGGGGAGAGGCAATTCAGAGCCTAGGAGGCAAAAGATATGACAGAGCTGCAGAAAATAGACAGCGTCCTAAGTTCGATGTTGACATCATCGAGTCTGGAGAGGCCGAAAGTGAATCATGAGACATACCCTGAGGAGCTAGAGTGTGGGACATGTGGTCAGAAGTTTACTGGTGAGGTCCGTGTTTTTCGCTTTGGTACCACGGAAAGGAAAGTTTACCCACGCGAGTGTCCTGAGTGTAAGCAAAAAACGGAAGAGCGGGAAAGGCTCGAGGCAGAGGAGGAAAATCGGCTGAAGCTTGTTGCCCAGAGAGAAAAATGGCGCCGGTCCTGCGGCATTCCTCAGTGGATGGTGACTAAAAGATTTGAAAACTTTGAGCTTGCTTTGCAGAAGGCAGCATATAAAATCGCCACTGAGTATGCTAATGGGTTAAATCTAGGGAAGCCAATTGGCTATCACTCGCTTATTTTATACTCTCAGGAGAATGGCGTGGGGAAGACTCATTTGGTTATAGCAATTGCTAATAGAGCCATCGATAACTGGGGCGGTAACCCTGACTGCAGTGCCTGTCCGATACGCTTTGAGAGTGGTCCTGGGCTGATTCGGCGCATACGTGCTACCTATAATATTGGCCTCGATGCCTACCATGAGAGAGAAAGAGAAGAAGATATCTACAATCAACTTCGCGGGGTCAGATTACTCATCCTAGATGATGTGGGTAAAGAGAACCCATCGGCGCATACCCGGGAGGTCTACTTCTACATCATTGATGAGCGGTATAAGGCTGGCCTTCCGGTGGTCATCACTAGCAATCTGCCTTTGGAGGGAAAACCATCATTGTGTGACCTCATGGGTCCTAGCACCGTCGACAGACTCATCGGTATGACTAGGGGCAGGATTATCGAGCTTAAAGGAAAGAGTTTTAGGCAACTTAAGAAGCAGCCATGAATAAAGGAGGCGACTAATGGAGAAACTGGAATTAGTATTTAGCTATGAGAAGGAAACCAGGAGAAGAAGGTGCATAAGTGGCAGCCCAGATTAAAGTCGCCAGGGCAGGCAAAATATTTCTTAAGAAATATTTTTGGAGAGTGAGGTCAAGAAAGCTTCCACTAAAGAAGATGTTTATGTGTAAGAACTATCAGGGGGTCAAGCTCTAGCTAGGAGGTAGAAGATGAGCAAGGGGCTAGGTAAAGTCCAAAGAGGGGTTTTGGGAGCGGTGAATTCGGGACACCGTGAACCTTATATGATTACGTGCTTTGTTTGTGGTTTGCTTGATGAAGTTGGAGACATAACCGAGCGGCCGAGCATGGCGCAGCGTAAATCCACACTCAGGGCGATTAACAAGCTTGCCCGTAAAAACCTCGTGAAAGTGGCAAGGGTGAAGGTCGCGCAGTATAGGCGGAGGATGTTGGACAATGCTGCCTGGGCGCCTTTTGCTTTCCCCGACGAGAAAAGCTTAATAGCATTCTGTGAAAAGCCACCCGGCTATGTTATGGAACTAAAAGTGAATGGTAGAACTGTCTTTGACCATTATTTAAGTGTTGAAAGTAGTGCATATTTACAGAACCTTCAACACTTAAATAGCTAAAAAGGAGGAATCCCAATAAAGGAGCTGCAATCACCGGCTTATGACTAAAGCAAGGTTTACTTCAGGAAGCAAAGTTAAGGTAATCAAAGCTCCGAAGGAAGCTCCACACTTGTTAGGCAAGGTTGGCAAGATCGCCTATCCCGCTCGGGTAAAAGGTGGCCTTTGTTGTGTTCTTATTGGTAATAAGTTCACTCATATCAAAGAATCTGACCTTGAGAGGGGGTAAAGGATTAATTTTAGCCTAGCCCTGCCCTAAAATCCCCGCAGAGTGCTGTCTTTATAGCTAATAAAATGGCTTGAAAAGGGTGACATGACTAAATCATCAAATAAATCAAAACACCCCCCTCTGGTACGCATTCTAGAGCGAGTTTATATTTAAGAAGATGAATGAAGCAGAACTAATTGAGGAGATAGTGACTGAGGAGGCAAGGGAGGAGCAGGGAACAAGAACTGACCTAAAATCAGACATTAAGCAAATATTTGCTGAAAGTACACCGTCCGAGCGACAAACTCGCCATCGAATAGCGAAACAAATTGGTCTTGGCAGTGGTGAAACCTACCGTAAGGCAGAGAAGATGTGGCTTTATATCTGTTGTAAATGTGGTTGGAGAATTGAAGCTGGAAGGGGTAGAGCAATGTCCGAAGTGCGGGGCAAATTCTTGGATATGCCATAGCATTGATATGGAAGTTGAAACTCCAATGAGGTTGGAGTTTGAGGATATTACTGAATCTACTGAGCATAACAAGTCGCCTGTAAAGCCCGAGCAGCTTTCATTGTTGTAGAAATTTAAGCGCTGCTGAAGGGAGGGGGTGTCCATTTTTTGCATTTTTTGCAAAAATTGCCAATCAGCCTATGAAATGAGCAAATTCTTGATCTTTACCTCGAGGGGTGCTTGTCCTGAGAGGGGTGAGATTCTTCGCTTCCTATATTTTCTTTAATGGCTTTAACTGCCGCTTGTGTTCTATTTGTTACACCTAGTTTTAAGAATAATTTGCTAAGGGAATTTTTTACGGTCTGCTCTTTAATGTCCAACTCCATTGTGATTTCTCTATTCGATTTACCTTCTGTTAGGAGTTTTAGCATTTCTAATTCCCTAATACTAAGTTTCCTACTCATCCTTCATACATCACTATTCTCTCTGCTTACTGCGGCGAAGCAAGGAATGAACCCTGGCTAAAAGCAGCCGTACATTCAGTGGAGAAGGAACATACGCATCAGCTCCGGATTCCAGAAAATGAATCCCTGCCCGTTCTTTCCTATGTTGGCCAAGGATGATGATGGGAGCTTCACGTATCTCCCGAATTCGCATACAGAGCTCATCTCCATTTATTTCAGCGAGAGCCTCAGCCATGACTATCACATTAGGCTCTGTTCTGGATATCTCAGCCAGGGCTTGATCGGCATCGACAGCGATTACCACTCGAAACCCTGAATGCTGCAAGACAAAGGTTAAATTGTTTGCTGCTATTGGGTCAGGATGAATTAGTAAAATCCTATGCACTATTAAACTCCTTAATATCGCCCTAGTTTTTCGCCCTGGCAATAGACATCCCCTTTTCTGTAATGACCAATTTGGAGCCACACTGTTCACAAGTTTGATTCTCTGGCTCAAGCAATGCCCAGCCATAGCAATGGTAATCACACTTTGGACATTTACCTTCTAGCATTATTCACTCCTCCTTTTCGTCCCTGTCAAGAAAGAAAGATTTGGGAGCAGACTTCATGTGGTTTATGGCGGACATCTTCAGGTTTGAGTTCATTGTTAACCTTTTCCATTTTAGCATTGAATATGCCCAATGGGAATATTCTAGCATAGCATATTCTTTACAATCAACCTTATGCAGCGAAATGTAGTAGGGAAGCGTGTCCGAGAGGCAAGGAGGCAGGCAAAACCGCCTATAACTCAAAAAGACCTGGTAGCAAGGTTGCAAGTATTAGGGCTTAAAGCGGAACAATCAACTATCTCCAAAATTGAGCAAGGAATTCGCCCGGTTTTTGATTTTGAGGTGGTTGCCTTAGCTAAAGCCCTTAAAGTGCCTGTTACATGGCTGCTTGAGAAAGCAGATACCCCAGATACTACTACGAACTAAAAGCTTTGGCGTTAGTAGGGGGCTTTGCTCGTAAACCATGGTATCTGTGGATAGGTCAAAGACCGGGGTCAAATGGGAAGGAGAATCTGGCAAGGAATAATATTGGCAGTCTTATTTGTATCTTGAATCTGCCAATGCCCTAGCGTCCTCAATGTAGTTAGCTGTTTCTTTAATTCTGCGCTCCACATCCGCAGCTGGTTCACAAAAACCTAAATAAAAACAGTGGTCATGAAGAAAATCTGCCCTTGTGTGGTATCTACCTATAAGCTCCCTATCTATTTCCTCATCAATTACCGCCAATTTGTGCAATTTATCAGTTGTTTGAGGAGTACGTTCTGGCTCTTCGCCTGTCCTTGCTAATATTAAGGCATTAGTAAGCTCTAACTGTGGCCCCCCAGGCCTTCTCAGCGGCATCCCTCAGCTTTCCTCTTCGAAGCTCTTCCATAGCCTCTTGGTGAAGGCTTTCAGCATCTTTGAATATAGCTTCTACCCTCTGATCCATAATTATCCTTTAGACTTCCTGCAAAGAAGGCGAAACCTTCCATCGGAAAGCATAGCAGTCGTGAAGTAAGAAAATCAAGTCATGAACTTTTCAAGCTCTGTCGTGTCGACTGGTCTCAGAAGCACTGGTGTCGGCAATCCCTGCTAAAAGGAAGCCTGCCAGTTAGAGTCTCAAGGTTGCGATAAGGGTTTTAGTAGCTCCTTCTAGAAATCTCTTGACCTTGGGCATTGTATAATGCAGCTGTGTCGGGGTATTTGTTATTCCAAATAGCCTTACCATAACCGAAGCTAAAACCTCCCCATTCAGGATGAACTTCGTTTGTGTAGACACGAATAGCAGCGCCGGGAGCTAAAATATAAGACGGAAATGTGAACGAGGGATATCCCTCTGATATGTCTTTCAACACCCACCCACCTAGGTCTTGAGGCTCGCTACCAAGGTTTGTAATGTCTACATATTCGTCGGACTCCACGCCAGGGACCAGACCATCATAGAAAATCTTGGTTATTTCAATATTGCTGGCAGATGGTGTCGGAGGCAAAGGTTCTGCCCATAGCCCCAAGCCTGCCTCCCTGGCCTCTCTCTGAAGTCGAAGAAAAAGGTCTTGATATTTGATGTCAGGAGGATAGGTTGCAACTTGGGCATAACCGAGTCTAACAAGCTCAGCATTGACCATCACATCATCGATCCAGACATATCTAAGCAGGCGACCATATTTGTCAGTCTCTGAAACATCTTTCTCCAAACGCACTATTTTCCCCTCGATAAGCTCACGATTCTTCTCGCTTGCCTCTTTACCAAAATATTCTACTGGTTTCTGTGGATGAACCGTCTCAGGGGTATCAATGCCGATATAGCGAACCTTGTATAAGCTCCCTTTAATATTTACTTCAATGGTATCTCCATCAATGACCCTGACAACTTTAGCTTCTACTAGAGTGGTAGCTGGTTGATCTTGTGCTGAACTTTCATCAGTAGAGGATGGTTGCGTAGGTGGCGCTGAACTAGGTGCAGTCTCGCAAGCTGAAAGCGAGCTAGCTAATAAGAAAACTAATCCTACAACAAGTATTGAATACCATTCAGGTTTGTTTCTCATATCAAACCTAAATCGCCTTCTCCAAATCCGCTGCCTGGGCCATGGCAGCTATTCTAGACCAAAGCTGGAAAAGAGATAGACATAGAGACCCCGAAGGGTGCGGAGAGTTTTGGCCGCTGTTTAATCATTGCATTTTGGATGGTATTGCCTTACTAAATTCGATTCCACTTCACGTCTTTGCTCAGCCGTCGAATTCGGCATACGGTAAATACCGATATAGAGGTTGCTCTCCGAACCCGCCTGTTGGACCCAACAATTATATTTGTGGTGAGAGCGATAGAATCCTCGTTCTGACAAGTTACTAGACTCTCCGAAATAGACAATACGATACGTGGTAGGCTTGTTTTGAGGATCCGGCTTCATCATGATTGCATAGACAGCGGCACAGTACGGAGGTTCCCAGTCTGCTATAGGATAGGAACCCTCAAAGTCAACATCTCCCCATTTTATACTCACTATGACCACCTCCTTTCATTATATGATTTACCATAGCAGCCAAAATTTCGCCTGACATCCATACAGACGAACTCAGAGTTTGCCAAATCCGCTGCTGGGCTATCTTTGGAAAGCACAACCTATCATGCTGCTTTATTTACTGCCTCCATGGATCTATCCACTATCTTTCAAGCTAACCGCTGAAACCTCAATGGGCCGCGATATATTCGTAACCGTTACACTTTCGCCAGTAGCTAATTCAAATTGTTGCTCACCATCAGGCGACCTGACAAACACGACGCAGTCAACGCTACCTACATTCTCAATCACGACCCCACTATCTGTTTCACTGACGGAAATCTCCAGTGTAGCCTCTGAGATGCAAGATAAGCTGGTTAAGGTGAGAAGAAAAATACAAAAAACCAAAAATGACCTTTTCACCGCTTCAGTTAATCATACCATCTTTGCCGTCTATTTTGAAACCTTACCATAGGATAGGTCACAGGGCCTTTACGGGGTAGGCTCAACTGCCAAAAACCTTTCTCCTCCAGCTTACTTTAGTGAGGGGTAGAAATGTAGCTTTGAGCTGCCAATCTTGCTTAACAAGATAGCTCGCGTCATGAGCCTTTGCTGGTGCGGAATGTGATTACAACATTGGAAAGAAAAGCAATACTAGGATAAAAGAGAAACGAAACGCTCGAACGCTAGTTTAAGTTACGCCCGCTTGGCTCCTGCCAAATCGGCGACCAGCTTTCCATTGAATAATGAACAAAATGGACAAATGTGCAGGGTCGGTGAACGGTCACAATGCTTTAAGACTGCTAGGTTAGATAAAGGATATTATTCCGATTTCGCCAGAAACACTGGCTTGTAGCCTTCCTTGACACGCTCTTGCCACTTCTTCCTTGTGGCCCGTATAAAGTTGCCAAATTTCTGATCCGGTCCTAAGTATCTCAGCAGGTCTTTATAAATTGTCCCCAGCCCCGCATACCATTCACCTGCGGCCTCAACCATAACTTTACGGAGCACATCATCTCCGTCACATATCATGCCACCCACAGACACCTTTTCCGGTATCAGCCAACAATCGTGGATCCCAACGAAATCAGTGATGCCTCGTTTGGCGAGCTTTTCCATCACTAGGGTCGAGTAATAGGCGTCAAGCATCTGTACCAAGCACGGTGCAATCATTCTTTGAAGCCGTTCTGAATCTACGGGATATTCCCCTTTATTGTTTGGAGCAAATTCTTCAAACTCTTTCCTTTTTTT
Source organism: Dehalococcoidia bacterium (assembly GCA_030605665.1). The sequence goes on from JAUWHW010000061.1 coordinate 32,123, forward strand.
CCCATCTTTCTCCACGACCTTATCCTTCCCCGGAACGCTGAGGATCAACTTATGTCCTCCGTTGGGTACTTTTACATCTCCTCTAGCTATTGGATTCCACCGGACTACAACCCCATCGGATGGGTCGGTAAATGTTACACCGGCACATGGATCGTGCTTACAAGCGAGTTCGGCAATGCGACCACATGCTTCCAGAAACCTCTTAACTTCGGGGAACCTGCTATACAAGTACTCTAGAAAGCAGTTGGCATTGGGTGTTGTCCAGCCTGGGCCATAAGTCTTGGGATCAGACCGCTGGTCTCTAACGGTATTTGGGAGATAGCCACCGTATGAAGTCCTCATCCAGACTTCTTTACAGAGTCTCTCTAGACGCGGGTCCTCTGGTCCTTCGTAGTCTGGTACGACACTCGAGCCTTTGTTTAGGTAGAACTCATCCTTGGGATCTCGGTGTTTCTGCCAAGTCCATTTTGCCATAACTTTCTTGAAGGACCTCCCAGTATGTCCCATCGTCAAATTTTCCAGTTTCTCCACTCCCAAAAGAGTTGCGATTATCTGCGTTTGCGAGGACGAGATGTCTAAACCTACGAGTGCACACGGTTTTCCTGTCCCGGGGTTACGAGCCTTGAACCATCTCTTGCGATAAGCCCCGAGTTTCTCCTCACTGTGGGAACAGGTTCCTGAGTCTTCCTCATTTTCTAGATCGATATTCTTTGAACTCACATATGTGGGCCAAAAGTGCAATGATTGATATCTTCGGTTGATGATACGGTCAAAAACGCAACGAATAGGCAGAAGACCGTGTTTGCCCTTAACCTGTTCCCATACACGGCTGTACTCATACACGTGACCTTGCGCTCGGTCGTAGTCAGCGAGCAATTTCCTTACTTTCTGCCGCCATTCTCTTGTAGCTTCTGCCGCCTTCGCTACTTCCTCTACGGAAGGGCTGGCCTGCTGTCGGACTTCCTCGTCCTGACTTCCCTGACGCCACTTAAGGAACGTTTCACGATGACGGTCCCATTTCTCCCGACCACGTTCGATAGCACTTTGGGCACCCGCGATTACTTGCTGATCGTAATCTATTTGCCCTAAGCCTTTCTCGATAGCTCTGTAAAAGACACACTTTTCTCGATACGACCATATCTCTATTTCATGTCCATTCTCGCGTCTATGCCGTTTAGTGCTTGGGAGCTCGGGATCTACACCGTATTCGGCTTTCAAGCGTCCCGATAAGTCTTCTACATGACTACGTGCTGCTTCATAATCGTTCTTGAAAGCATCCACATTAAGAAGAAGGAGTGATTTAGACTGAAGACGCAATAGTTCTTCAGATTTTTCTTTGAGTATCACTTCGTTGTAAGGTTCCTCGGCGCATACCTTACGCCTTGGATGTCTCTTGGGTGGTTCGGCATCTGCGAATAGTGCCGTTATGCCCGCAGTATGAGCACGGGTGTATTGCGGGTCAGCATCGACGATCGTTTGAAATTCAGCAAGAACAGTAGAATCTTTCAGGAAGATACGGGTGAGTTGCCCTTTCCCGCTATACCTCAGCTTGCGAACATGAAATAGGGGATTAAGGTCAAGTTGAGACCATTCTCCAACAACTAAGTCCCATAACTTGTTAATGTTAATGCCATTGAGCAAAAGGTCTCGTCGGCAGTGCCGAGCGGTATCTTTCTTCATATCGCGAACAGAGTTGGCTAAGTTCATTCTATGATGGTCACTGAACTTTCGACATAAAACATCGAACACATTGTTATAGGTAATAGTCCCATGTACCAATCCAGCATTGACAAACGTGTCTAACTCAATAACAAGTGCTGTCTCTGTTGCCTGCCTGCATTTCTGCTTCTCACCCTCAGTCATCCAATTCTTGCTTGCGGGTAAGCTATTAAATTGTTCCTGGGCACCTGAGAAATACGGTGTAAGCAAATCCCAAACATCTTTTACTGTAGATGGCAAAGGTTGCCCGGCTTTGCTTTCATAGTCTGGCACAGCTTGCTGATACAGCATTTTCCTTTGATGAAACTCTTCCCATTCTCGGATGCTGATTTTCCTGGTGGTTATGTTACTTTCGTAAGGCATGGGTAGCAACCTGCGTGGATTGGTAATGTATTTAAGCCTCTCTTTGATCTCTTGCTGGATTTTACTTCTATTACGTTTCGGCATCGCTATCCTTCTCCATATGGTTGCACATAGGATCGTTGTAAGCAATATGCTACCAAGAGAGACTTGCGCCGCGTCAAGTAAGTCCCGCTATTGGGCCATGATACCCTCTGCATACCCACATTCCCTTTTTGGGAACATTATAGAGAGGCCTCACTAGAAAGCTACAAGGGAGGTGTATCATGGCAAGAGATAGCCCTCGACAACGGATAAGGTGCAGATCTCCGGCTAGTAAGAAACGTTTAGACAAACTGAAGAACATACAAAGTCTTCCAAGTGCTTTAAGAGGGTCTGGAACCCAATTACATTTAGAAATAGCATTGCTCAATTTATTCGATTCAGCAACCAAGCTGAACAAATTGAAAACTTTAAATGAGAAGGCTAAATTCGTTATCAAAGTTTTGATGAGCATTCTTCTCACTATCCTAATTTACCAGCTTATACAAAACCCGCAACTAGCGGAAGAATTATTGAAAGAGATTATAACAAATTTCATTATTAACTAAGATTAATAAAGAAAACCTTAAAAAGAGAAATTCAAGCTGATGCAAAATCTTCGGCTTTTCTTCATTTCTAGAAAGATTCAAAGTAAAAGTGGGAAATTTAAGAATGAATCGGGGCATAGCCCCGATTTTATTTTTTGGAAAGAGTAAATATTTTAATGCCCTCCTTTGTATTCAGTACCCTAGTAGCTATCACATCCGAGACAGTCTACCACTAAAGTATTTCTTTACCATCCTCCCTTTCTTCCCGCACCAATAGCAATACCGCTCCCCGTTGGGGAGCTTTCTTTCTAGCCTTTCTAACACGACCTTTCCATCTCTGCCCTCTCCTTTTTGAAATTTGCCACCATTTTGACTCTCATGAATTTTCAAAAGGCCAAGCTCCTCTACATACAGCCATGGCCTCTCCAAAGCGCCATATGAGACTATGACCAGCACCCCCGGCGCTAGCACATACTCCTCCACCACGATCTATGGTCTGCCTCTGCAACTTTCCCTCTCCCAGCCGCCTAAATCTTTTGGACCACCTCGGTGCCCTATTTTACCATATCTAAGAGCTTCCCATTCCATTGCACAAATCGCTAAATCGTGCAATCTTTGCTTCGGAAGAACTGCATGACTGGGATTACAAGAAGGGACGCAAAGTGCCAAACGCCCATAGTGCATAGTAAGCCTTTTATTGTTAAAATGCTTGAAGAGGGAGAGCGTAATGGGATTTGCAAAGAGTCTCTGGGAGCAACAACAGACACAAGGATTCTACTTCGCGGGAGATAAGTATGTTTGTGCAGACTGTTTTGGGGACTACGCGATCCGGAAGTTCATTGATAATAATTCAGAAGCACAAATATGTAATTATTGTGGCGCTAATTCCTCTAAGCCAATTGCAGCTCATATGGATAAAGTTATGGCCTTCATACTGGAAGGCATAGAATCTGAATGGGGCGACCCCGACAACGAAGGAGTGCCGTACGAAACGGCAGAGGGGGGATATCAGGGAAAAGTAATCGATTCTTATGATTTAATAACAGACCAAATTGGGGATGAGCTTGAAATTAATAGTGATAATCTTATACAGGATATCATAGATTCTCTTGTAAACCGCCAATGGTGCCAGAAGAACTTTTGGGTATTGCGACCTGAAGAAACACTTATCTTCAGTTGGGAGCAATTTGTGAAGCAAGTCAAACATCATACACGATATGTTTTTTTTCGTGTAGACGATGAGAGCGATGACCATTGGGACAGAGACACAATCGCTACGTCCAAAATGCTTGATGAGCTTGGCCGCATAGTTTCGAAATTGGGTGTTATTAAGATCTTGGATGCTGGAACAAGATTATGGCGGGCCAGGATTCACGGCAAAGACAAATCATTTAATACAGCAAAGGATCTTGGCACTGTACAATTAGATGACGCAAGATACTCAAACCGAATGAGCCCTGTGGGTATTCCCATGTTTTATGGAGCTTTAGATATGCTAACAGCACTTAAGGAGACTGTTGAGTGGCGGGAGCAGGAAGCCAAAGTTGCGACAATTGCGCCATGGAAGACTCTCCGTCAAATGAAGATACTAGACTTGACAGCACTTCCAGAAATGCCGAGCCTCTTTGATCCAATCAAAAGGGATTTGCGGCCAAGCGTTGCATTTCTGCGTTCCTTTGTGGCTGATGTAAGTAAGCCCATAATAAAGGATCGGCAGGAACATATTGAATACGTTCCAACACAAATTGTAACCGAATACTTTCGACATATATACAGAGATACCGATGGCAGCAGATTAAAAGGGATATTCTATCCCAGCTCTAGGAATAGTGAGGGAGTTGCTTGTGTTCTTTTCATAGAGAATGAAAATTGTTGTGACACACAGGAGGAAGCACACACAGATAAGAATACGAACACGCAAAAATATTTGCTCCTTGAGAATAAGGAAATAAGAATAGTGCCTTTCCAAGTGAAGTGTACACTTAACCTTACAGAATCTTCCTCTTATGGTTCTTAGCTCTTATAACTCTTATCGTGGTTCCACAGCCGACTTCGTGTGTTATCAATCGATTTTTTAGGAAAACAATTCGGATTGGTGAAGCTATTAAGTGCTGGTTTGTTTTGCGGCATCTTCTTGATGGCTACACCGATGCCCAGGGGTAAGGCTATTTCAGCAAGGACTTTAGCAATGGCCTCCTTTAGGGAGTTTTTCTGCTCCTTGGAGATGTTGCAACGGATCCTAACCAAGCGAGCCATGGTATTGGCAGCTTCAAGGTGCAAGTCTATTCTCTCTGGCTCGTTTTTCAAAAGCTCTTTAAGCTTTACTCTGAGGATGGCTATTTCCTCGTCTAACCCTTCAATTTGAGATGCTTCCTCAAGTTCGAGCCTTTCAGCCTCGGTTAGGGCTTTGGCATAAAGGCCGTGCTTACGAGCGTTTTGATTGCCTTTTGGAACGCCTCTTTTTGGCATTTTGGACAATCTTAACCTTGACATGCTATAGACTAAGGCATGGGCGGCTAGTGTATGTCTTCAGCGAAAGTGGGACACTGTGGCTTCAAAATTACTGTACACCTCAAAGATCGCTATTCGGCTCTCGAACGTCCCTATGAACGAGGGCTCGCTACTTTATTTACACGGTACCTTGCTGTCTTCAGGGAACTGGAGCAAGCCCCAAGGTGTCCATTAACTTCTGTCCAATTGTGTCCCATTTTCGCTGACGATTTACACATGAAACTCCACTCGAACATTTCGTCAGATTGTATTGTGAGTTAACAAAGAGGTCTTTGTTAACTATACAAGAACTCTATCTTCTATTCAGTTAACACCAGAATTTAGATAACCTTTCTTGGTTTTCAAGACCTGTTGACCACAGCATCAAACACATCTACAATGATATCGGGAGAACATCATTGTCAGCGGTTCAGCTATTCATAGTGGTCATATTGGTGTTAATAATACTACCTGTGACAATACTGGTATGCACTGGTCATCTTGAGACTGGCTTCAGCGGTAAGACACTCTGGGACTGGCTAGAAGTTGTTGGCATACCTGTAGTAGTTGTCATAATAGCTGGAGCGTTTGCGTTCGTCACTCAGAAAGCAGAACGACGCGCTGAAGAGCAACGCGAACGAGACACCGATCATGCACGTGAGGCTATCCTGCGTGCCTACTTCGATGACATGACTAAGCTGGTCTTAGAGCATAAGCTTCAAGACTCAAAGGAAGGTTCCGCCGAGCGGGCAGTTGCCCATGCGCACACATTTATGGCGCTAGATAACCTAGACGGGCTACGCAAGGGTGTGCTACTGCAGTTCCTGAAAAAGTCGCAATTAATTAATAAGGACAAACCAATTATCTCTCTCGACTTTGCTAACCTAATTAAGGCTAGTCTTAGCAGCGCGGACCTATGCGATACTGACCTACATGGCGTAAATCTAACGTACGCTGACCTAAAGTACGCTAATTTACGCAACTCTAACCTCACAAAGGCCGTACTAAGCAATACTGATTTGCGCAACTCCGACCTCAGAGAAGCTATACTAAACAACGCTAATTTGTACAACTCCGACCTCAGAGAAGCTGTAGTCACAAGAGAACAATTGGACAGTGCAAGTGACCTATCTGATGCTTTACTACCCAGAAAAATTGAGATGACTTCCTCAGTGCAAGAGAACTGACATATGTAATTCCTAGAAATTCTGATTAATTCATATTCTAATCTACTTGCAACATTTCTAAATTGTAATGTAATTTGTGCTGTAAAGACGATTTAGTATCGCTTGAAACACGTGTGTAATTTGCCAATATAAGAAATATTGACATTCTAATCTAGTTGTTATAAAATTAAATTGTTATGAAATTCACACTATAAGGATGGTGTAACATGGCAGAAAGAGACAGTTACAAGTATCAGCTTAAGCAAGGGCACAAGATAGTTCACCGCGGGATTACGTATGACTTAGCACGCCGTGAGGTTGAGCACCAACAGGATTACCCAGGTTCGAGAATCGAACAAATGGGACGGCGTACTACCCGCGAAGCGGCGCTCAAATGGGAACGCAAAGGCGGCAAGCGTCCCTACAATAAATAGGGGAACTTGAAACAGGTCAAACTACCATTGACCGTTAGGCCAGGCAAGTACTGACGCAGGTGTGTTGTTGTGTCCATGTAATGCGGTATTTCATCTGCTCCTTTCACGCTAGCCCATACGATAGAGTTATACCTCCTCGGGCTGCTCGCCGGGTTCTCTTGCATAATTTGGTAGTCATACAATCAAAGCCTGCATTTCCATAGGTCCCTGGGGCTACCGCAATCAAGTTATAGAAGATGCTGATACTTGTAAGAACGCCGTTGCACAATAAGCCAGATTGTTGACCTAATCACTCTCTTGGATAAAATGAACTACAGGAGGCACACTCCCCTGGTGTCGCCATTTTGTACCATTTACCTCCTACTTTAAGTGCATGTCCTTTTTCATAGTAGTGCTCTTCGTCATCGCATGAGCCATGAAATGCTTCTAGTGCTGGCGGCCTGTGATCCCAAGGAACAATATTACAAAAAATATAGAAATCGTCTTCGTCTTCAGTGTCTGGATAGTATTGTTCTCCATAGCGGCAGCCTGTCATTTTGCCAAATCCTATTTCACGAAAATTCTCTTCTAAGCGCTCTATTCTCTTTAAAAGCTGGACCAGAGAAATTTCTTCCTCCTCGCTGGCAAGTTTTACTGTTTGCCTCTGAGGATCGTATTTCCTGACTGTTTTAATATCAACGTCAACCTTTTGAGCGACTTCCTTTTGGGTGTATCCTTCATCCCTTAGGTTTGTTATCTTATCAATTTTAGCTTTAGTTAGTCTTCCCATATACTAAATAGTTTAATTTATTTGGACATTATTTGGCAAGCAAAATGGTTTTTAAATGGTTATTATTTGGATATTGATTTAACTATTATTTGGTAGATAAATGCCTATTTAGAAATGATGTTCTAATTGAGAGGGAAATGCAGACCTAGTATAATCGCGTTATGAATTTAACCCCTACTATTCACGGAAAAATAATTGTAACAATTCGATGGAATGTTCAATGGTCGCCGCTATTACCCTTGTCTAATTAGGAGGTTCTGTAGCATTAGTGTTGACATAGTACATCTATCGTGATAATATTTGGTGGGGGTATGGGAAGCAATGAGTGTCCTTGAAGTCGACATCGTCTAGGGGACACCTAGAGTAACCTTGAAGCTGACAACAGCTAGAGGTGAAAACCCCATACCCCCATACCATTTCCCTTTTAACCTCCTTGTTTGGTGTTTGCATTACTCCTTTTCCACTACATCTCTCCAGCTTTTATAAGATGAATCTACACTTGCAGCTTCAGCAGGTGTTTTCCCACCTAGGGCAGAATGAGATCTGAAGAAATTGTAGTGAACTAGCCAACCATCAGTAAATATCTTAGCTGTGCCTTTACGCATAAATGAGCGTAAAACCTTAGTTCTATCCTTAAAAGTGCTATGAAATCTCTCAATAATCTGAGTGCCATCTTTAGCTGTTAGTTTCTTAGCTGGTAAATGCTTTGTGCCAGCACCAAAAACTAATTCTATACCATCTAGGTAGGCTGCTAATTTATCTGTAATAACTATTTCGGGTACTTTGTTTGCTCTCTTAGCTGCTCGTTCCATAAGGATTTTAGCATCCTTAGTGCTTCTACTTTCTGATAAGTGCGAAGCCAACAGGAATCTTGTCTTATCATCTATAATATCCCAGAACCATTGTTTTGAACCTTCTTTTTCCTTAAGCCTTATCATAGTTTCGTCAGCAACCCACTTTGAGCCAGTTCTTACAGGTACACTACTTAATGCCCTTGCTGCCTTCTTTGAGTATTGGACAATCCAACGATAAATTGTGCTTCTGTCAGGTCTTACACCATAACTTAGTTGTAATTGTCTTTGTATCTTAGCAAGTGATGCACTCTCATAGAATTGGTTTATAGCTGAAGCAATAACATTATATGAATAGTGAGCTTTTTCTGGTGCATCAGTAGTTACGAAAGTCCTTTTACACTTCCGACATAAGAATCTCTGTTTACTCTTCTTGGTCAAGCCATAACGAACCACGTTTACCGAGCCACAGAACTTACATTCTAGAGTTGTATAGTGTGCTTGGGTGAGCACATTTATTCTGTTTAATAATCTTCGACTTCTCATTTCCGTTTCTTTTAAGAGTTCTCCCATTTGTGTTCTCCTCGTCTGAGCTTGACACCTAAACCTAATATTATTCCCTTTTTTCAGGTACTATCAATTGCACATCTATTTGTTGGGACTCTAATTGTTTTACTTCTAAGTCAACTTTTCTTTCTTGTTTCTTTTTTATTCGTCTTTCTTGTTTAGCATCTTCGCCTTTTATAGTACCTAACTCTCTTTCACATTTTGTCCGAGCTTGCTTTTCTTGTTGGTATGTTTTATATGTTCCCCACAAAAATACCCAAGCCACAAACACAATTACCAAGAGAACCCATGAATTAGCTAGATACCAGTCAATTATAGGATTATGAATGATCTCAAGCCAAACTCGAATTTTTTCTACTAAACCAGCAAATCCAAGAAGAACAGCTACAACAGACAACCAAGATATTATAGAAATCCATCCTCTAAAGGGAGGCCAACTGTTATGCAAGGATAGCCTCCAAAACTCGAAATAATTGTTCAATATTATCCTCCCAGCTCAGTTCGCTTGAAGGATGATACCATGACTTATAAAATAGTGTCAACATTGTTTCAACAGAACCAATTAGGAATCTAACCATTTTGCTTCGCATAAGCTGTAGGATCCAAAACCGTAATTTTATGTTCCCTGAGGATCTCATCCGCTTTTCTGAGAAAGTGGCGGCCATCCTGGCTTACTATAAATTTGGCATCTAGTGCAATCGCCGCCTTTAAAAAAGGCAAATCATTCTCGGGCATCACGACTTTAACCTCGATCACCTCCCTCAGTTTTCTATCAGCGTTCCTAAGCCTTCCCATCTGGGATAGCTCTCCTAGCCTATATTGTTGAACTATCGAAGGGCTGAAATTAAAGGGTTTTTCGGTAATAACTTTGCTGTATTCCTCTATTATGTCTCCGCTGATTATTAGATAATGGCTTTTTGCCAGAAACGTGTTATAAGCTCTGACCTTATCTTCGTAGCCTTGAAGTGCAGGGTTTAGAGACTTGACAATCGCTGGGACGAAGACGTTAGTATCAAAGACGATCCTTATTTCCTTACACACTTACGCCTCGGGAAGAGAGCGAGCCCAGTCCTTCATGAGCTTTAATTCAATATCAGCAAAAGAAGGAATCCACCCCTTAATATACCCTGTTTCGGCTAGCTCAAGTTTTTCAGCTATGGTTCCTTGAGATTCCTTCTTTATGTGCCAAACAGCTATATCCGAAGACTCAAGCAGCCCTTTCTCAATAGGTCTACTTAATGCTAGAGGCAAAACCAGACTATGTGTGGTAATTATTATCTGCTTACCTTCTTGAATGGCCTCAGCAAATACCTCAGGTAATTTTGCCTGAGAATTGGGGTGAAGACTTATCTCAGGCTCCTCAATCATAATAATATCTCCGGGTTCAGACCAAAATAGCTGGACAACGATGCTCAGCATTTGCCTTGAGCCATAGCTTGCCAAAGCTAATTTGAATACAGAATTAAGTTCAGGGTCTTCAAACTCTGCCCCCAATTTTTGCTCACCCTTCCACCTTCCCCAGGGTTCCGTTAAACCAAACTCGCTAGCCCACTTATGGATTTTTTCTAGCCTTTTCTTATGCTCTATCGGCGAAATAAGAGAGAGCATTTTAAGCAAATTTTCCCCCTTCTTGCCTACCCATTCTGGCTTCCCGCTCGCGTCCGCTTCAGCTTCTACCTCTCCTCTTAATGATGAGATAAAGAAAACTTTATTCCTGCCATCAGTCCTCAGTTTGGAAGCCAGAGCTTTCACTGCAGCCTGGGCAAAATCTATAAGGGGTCGTGCTTCCTCTACCACCTTGCCACTTTGTGAAAAGACCTGAGGGGTCAAAAGGTGCGTTGGATCTCCGCAACCTACGGACAGGAGCAGAGCCGGGTACTCAAATCTGGGTCCCCAGCTGGTTTCGTCAATTCTTGTATAACTTACGGTTATGATTTCCTTTTCCCCACTTAAAATACTTTGCCGTGTTTCTGTTACATCCTTAAGTTTGCTAGAGTATCGATACCCGATGGGGTCAACCTTATCTATGGTAAGGCCAAGACTAGCTTGGTTGACCCCTTTTGCTATATCTGAAAGTTTTGTACTTTCCTCTGCATCTAAACCCGCATGAATTTCCATAGTCGCCCAATTATCCAGGATTCGCTTATGGGCAATATCCTCCATAGAGGAGTAAGTTACGAGAGAGGGATAATAGACCCCTCTATAGTCAAAGCCCTGTTGTCCGACGTTTTGGGCAAGGAGAGCAAGAGCTTCCAAAATGTTTGACTTTCCTGAGCCATTGGGGCCCACAAGGATAGTCAAAGGTTTAAGCTCAAGGCTAACGCCAGGTTTCCCAATACTTTTGAAGTTCTCAATGACAAATTTTGTAATCATAATTACTCGAAAGTTTCTGAATTAACTCCTTCCCAGAAACAGCTACCTTAGGCAACTAGCTGCAGTATAAACATACACACATAGGCCCGTCAAGGGCGTCTGCACTAGAGTTTTGGATCCTATAGAGCACAGGTCATCATATCTGCAAAGAACAGATGTCGTCGGTTAATCAAGTTGGCTTTTTGTATCCTCCGGCTAGATGTTGCCTACCGCCAAGAGCAATTGTTTGTATTCAGGGCTCACCAAGAGAAGATCCAACGTTGCAATGTCAAAAAGTATGAGGGTGGGGAAGATTGCTGGGAAAAACTGATTTTGCATAAGGTTTATCATGTCTGTGAATTCATCAAATGTATAGCTGCCTACAATTTGTTCCCTGCTCCCTCGTGCATCTAGCAGATAGACTTTACGGTCTGCTTTGTCTATACGTCTTGAGACATGAGCATCTGCGTGTCTAATTTGCTCGTCTAGACAACCAAACAATGGCCCATAATCTAGGTCAGACTTCAGAATTTTTATATTTTGTCCAAGTTTATATTCCCCATTGGGTGATGAATTGCCTCTCTTAAGCTCTAATCCTATCCTTATGAGATTTATCATAGGTGCCGAAAGTTCTATAAACCGCCCGTATATATCCATCATTTTAAGAATAGCTATATCTGCATCTATCTCACCACGTCGAATGAACTCCTTTATGGTATCATCTGCCACTGGAAGTTCGGTTGACATTCTTTTCGACAGCCCGTCGATATCAAACTTAAGGTAGCTTCTGTAGAGCTTATAATCCTTTATTGCATTGCCTGTAGGCCAAAAACTCTTCATAATTGTATCTACTGCCTGGATGATCCTTTCTGCCTCAGGATATTTGCGTTTTAATCTTTCATGTGCTCTCAGCATTTCCTCTGAGATTAGAAAGGAATTTGCTAGAATATAGTGATAATCCCTCTTCAACCGTAAGAACTTCTCATTCTTTACGTTACTTTCGCTTCTCAGAAATTCATCTATGACTTTGTGTTCGTCATATGTGAATGTAAACTCTCCCGTTACTATCTCCTTAGCAGCTTTTTTCAGCTTGCCATGGTCCTTATCAATTAAATGTTCTACATCAGTCAGGTATTGATTTAGGTCTTTTAGACGTCTAAACCTATATTCACCATCTATATCAACAACACCTCTAAGTTCAACCAAATACTTGATGAAATCTATTTCACTCGATTGTAGGATTATCTGTTCTCCTCCCTTTTCCAAAACGATAGCAGCCACTGTCGAAAAGCTATCACCTACCCTATTGGCATTTATCTTTATCGAAAGAACATCGTACCTTTCCTCGTGTAGCTTTGTCATTAAATCAATAAAATCTTGAGATGCCATATCTAGTATCCCCCCCAAAATCCAGTGGTATCATTTAAAAACTAAAGATCCTCGGTTTCAATAACTCCTCTCGTTAACTAGAGCCATCATCTGTTAGTAGCTTTCGACTCCAGCTGGTCATTTAGATTATATCACGTGCACCAATCTATACACTCAGACTCTCCATGCAGACCTACTAAACAAATTGGGCGTAACCAATAGGATTGAGAATCCAATCATTTAAGTATGTATTTCACAATATAGACTCTTACCAGAAGAAAGTTCGGGAGCATATGTATGCAACAAAATGACGGATTGTTTAACTAGAGTCGGCCCGGCTTATTGTTTGACAATGCCGCGATAATGCAGGTAAATTATAGCAAGGTTATGCGCATGGTGGCATTTGATAAGCAGATTACGGCTATGGTACGGGCGGCAGTCTAACAATAATGACAGAAAGCATTGATCCTCGTAAGCTGGAGGCATGGGCAAACCAGTCCAAGAGTCTGATTGAGGTACAGAAGGTTGGTGGAAGCTTGCAGAGGAAAATCCGGACTCTCCTTGACTGGAATGGCGGAAGACTCATATATGACGCTTCGAATGGATATTCAATAGAAGTTGATGCAGTTGTGCCTTCAGTTTCAACTCCAGAAACCATAGTCTCAGTGACTTACACCGACCCAGACACACCTGGACATAGTAATGAGAACAAACTACATTTAAAACTGGGGGAGTTGGCGTTAATAAAATGTGCTTACCCAAGGGTTCGGGTCGTGCTTGTCATTGGAGGCACTGGCGAGGCGTGGCTTAAGTATGTTTTGAAAGCCTTCAACTACTTCTTTGATGAAGTCATTCTTTTATGGGAGTCCAGTTCAGCGAGGCGCCTAAAAGCTATTCGTGATAACCCTTTGTCTGTCCAGTTGCGTAATGCTCAATTGTGGGATGCTCTTCGAAATGAATGGAGTCGGGTTGCATTGAGTCCTGTGGGGCAAGATAGACCATCCGGGCTTGTTCGTTATGCCATAGCAGATGTATTACGTGCGCAGTCACCGAAGGCACATCACCCTAATATGATTAATAACGAGGTAGCACGGTTATGCATGCAGCGCTCTCAGCATTACAGAGGAGCAGAGTGGAAGAGTTATCTAGAAGACAAGTGGGCGAATATCGAAATGTCGCGAAACTACTTCAATCCAGTGGAAGCCTCTGTCGAAATAAGTATAAGTTCGGCTGGACTAAAGTTCCAAGGCGGTGTCGCCCAAGATATTAAGCTACCATCGCTGCTAAATACCATGGGTATGGTTGAAACGAGTCTGTCGGAGGATTTCGTGCTATACTCTCGGAAATCAGGATTACCAGTGTACATCCAGTGCAAAGCTTGTGGTGGGGGAAGGAGTCAGCACGGTAAGAACATTCAGAATAGGACAAAGGAACAAATTGCACGCAGCATTCTTTATCGATGTACCTGGGAAAAAGACAATATTGTATTGGCACCAAAGAATTTCCACTGGGTCAGTGTTTTGGATGGAGATTGGGGAGTAAATAGACGCCAGCCCTCCAAGTACGTTCATATGCTCCAGTGGGCAGGATATGACAAATTCTTTGAGGCAGCTTCGCTCCTGGACGGTAATTTGAATGTGAAACGAGGCGACACAAATCCTTTGGTCAGTTATTTAATGTCCGCTTTGGATTGTGAGGCGGCCTGAATAACTACTTGGGTTTACGGAAGACTACTATAGACTCGCGCGTAGGTATACGCCCGTAGCGTCGCATCTGTTGGGGGCTGTTCCCCTTTTCTCGCGTTACTAGGACCTTCACCGGCTGAAATTCGTGCTTTTCTGCCAGCATCAGTAAAAGGTGATCCACCGGTACAACTACACCCCCCCATCTACTGTTACCTACAACGAAAGCGGCCTCACTACCTGGCCTCATGAGCCGCCACAACTCTGCCAGTGTTGAATCCAAGTCTTCAAAATAACCCGCGACCATATGGGGGATTTTTGGATTATTGTTGTCACTTAAAGTGATGGCCTCCAAGATTGTCCGAACCTCGGGGAATTTTGTAACTGGTTCGCGACCTAGGTCGCTCTCTACATGCGAACGGAAAGTCCGCTTGACTAAGTCTCGGTAGGCTCCATATGAATTCAATATGCCCAGCAAGGACAACTCTGCTTTCTGCTGGGCTATATAATTATTGCGATTCAGGTAAGGAGGTGATGTAATGACAGCATCTACGCATGCATCTGGAAGACCGGTGGCCCTTGCATCGCCACACACCACCTCGCAACTGACAGAACTACGCGGAATGCCAGCAATCTCAACGTCGGTAGCCATATCTTTTAGCCGGCCTATGTATTTACCTAATACATCGTAGGAAGCTCCCACAATTTGCGTATTCAGTTTCTGTAAACCGGCACTCTCACTTCTAACCATAAACCGATAATGGGAGCCGTGCTTACGAATTTGACTCACCTCTTCCATAATGCTAACGATGCCCAATCGTAGGAAATCTTTATGAGCAGGGGCTACAGGAGATTCATCTATCCAGCGCACTAGCCCAACAAGCTTTGCGAGTATTCCAGGAGAAAAGGCTTTGTTCAAGAATCCCGCAAACAGCAAGTCGCCGGGCTCCTGTGGCCCTGGTTTGGCTGATTCAATCATGCTAATCAGAAAACGTAGTTCTTCGGGATTCCAATTACAGGTCTTTGTTCGACTAACCCAAGCCATAAACGGCGAGATCTCTATGCCAGTGGACTGTATGCCTTCTTTCAAACAAGTTACTAATGTGGTCCCACAGCCGCAGAATGGGTCCAGCACTACCATGTCCGAACTAACCTGAAGTTCCTCAAGCAAATCTTTAACTAACGGCTCAGAGAAACCTTGATGGAAGCTGTACCATCTATGAATGGGCAGCCATTTATTGGGTTTAAATGTTACGCTTGACCCAAGGTCCGGTCTATCCCTGTGAAGACCCTCGTACTTAGTTAGTCGCACCGGTTCATAGGCTCCTAACTCATTTCCTTCTTGAGAATTATGGGCAGAAATCAGTGATGATGCTTGTTCATTATTGGATGGTATTGAGCGAGAATGGCAGTCGTTAAGAAATTGCTTTATTGCATTTCGTTCGCTGGTTATCAGATTAAAGCTGCGGGCAACAATATCATCAAGCTCACTCCAAACGGACTTAGCGACAGGATCGATGTATAGCTCCGCTACTAGATTTGACGCTTGTTTATATGCTCTTGATAATAGCAAAGGCAGCCTTACGGTTTGTAGGTGATGTTTAAGGAGACGGAACCAACCGCTGTGTAACTCCGTCCCACTATGGCGAAGAGCGAACTCCATGGTTGGCGTACTAAGAATGGCTGCCCAAAGACGTAGATCGTCGCTATTCATGTTAAGCGCAAGCAGCGCGTAACCTGAGCAGAATGCGAATTTACCTTCGCAATCAGCAGCAAACTCAGCCCGTGGCATCATCTCACGGACTAGTATTTTTGGCTTGGATGAGACCCCAAGATTTTGGCTACGGCTGTAAGCGTACCAAGGTTGATTAGCTTCTAGTCCCCGCTCGGATAATTGTTGTTGGTATGACTGTAAATAGTTCCAAGCTTTCGGGAAACGATCACTCAATTCCTCTTCAGTGTATGGGCGAACAGTACCATATTGGTCAGACTTATACGGGTAAAGAAGGAAATTGGTACCGCTACGTATATGGCAACGCCTAATGTCTTCTCCCGATACCAGTGGAACGAGCACCTGTGGTTCTAATTGGGTTGCATGCGAATGATTGAGGATATAAATAGAATTAGCGCCTGTGCGAAGTCCTTGGCGAATTTCAGTAAATACTTGGGTAATCAAGGGATTAGAAGACTTGTGAAGCTTTCTCAGCGTGTCATGCTCTAGCCCAACAACAAAATTCCACGGATGATCCTGAAGACGTTCGGAACTTAGGCTGCTAGTCCTACCTTTACTCAATTCACGTCCTAGGTGGTTCCCATTTGGAAAGCGGGTGACACTGAAATATTTGGCAGGTGTCAACTTTCCAAATGTGATGACGGAGGTATAAGTAGTGTAACCTTCGAAAATCTGCAAGTCCTGAAAATCAAGGATGCTTATAATTCGAGCATATGATGTAAGACGTTTGCAGATCGCCTTTCCATATGACGATACCATAAACTTGTGGGATACAATATAAGAGGCTATGCCTCCCGGGGAAAGTGTGCGTAGAGCATGTTCTAAGAAAAGAATTACCAAATCAAAGTTGCCCTTTGTGATCTCAGGATAGGCTAATCTCAGGTTGTGTCTGTAGCTTGCTTCGAGGGCTTGGGCGCGGACATACGGCGGATTCCCTACCAATATATCAAACCCATCTGACGGAAAAGGGGTTGATTCGTCAAATAAAGTGTAACGAGAAGCTACTTCTAGCAGAGGATCGTGACAAGATAAGTCCCATTTGTGTTTCAAAGCGCGATTCAAGAGCGATGCAAATGCGATACAGAGTGGATCGCAATCTACTCCTACGACTTTTACCCCTGCTCCAAAATAGTCCCTGCTTGGCATCAAGAAAGCACCGATCCCGCATGAAACGTCAGCAACTATTCTAGGCATCTGACCTTGTCGGTGTATTCGTCGCCAGTGATCCAAAGTATCACCAACGATGCGTTTTGCTAACCACGACGGTGTAAAGATTGCCCCACGCGCTTTCGCTTCTTCAGGTGTATAGCAAGCCAGATACAATTCAGCAAAAGAGTCAATCGGATTGCCGACTGACCTCTCAGCAAGATGTAAAACAATCTTACGCAGTTCTAGGTCCGGCTCACTTAGTATGCCCTTTGCCTCATCGAAAAGTGATAAGTCAATTTGTTGGTCGACAGTTGCCAGCAATTCTGCGCCTGAGGAACCTTGCAACCATAAATCCAATGCCTGCTTAGCCTCCTCGTTTCCGGACGCCCCCATCATTTGGGCTGTAGCCACAACGGCTACCGACAACGGTAGACCACGTTTCCTATGGTCAGCAGTCCAAATACTAGATGTTTCGAGAAGATTTTGTATGCTCAGCTGCATGTCAAATCTGTCTTCATTCAAGAGATTCCGCTACCACGTTCGTGATTTCACGTTATTTATATCACATTGTCTCTGGAATTTCAAGTTAAGGGTCTGGTAGTACGCTGACTGGGGTGTCTTCTGCCCCTTAGGCAATCTGCTACCTACACGTCTCGTAGTCTTAGCACTGCCGTGCCTCTCAATTATATGAGTCTGAGAATGTTTGCAATGTTCTTCTGCAGCATCTAGAATCTTTCGTACCGCATCTTCCGGGCTGTCCTCGAGAGGTATAGCCTGTTCTTTAAACGTTCCCATGTGGCGTCGGTAATACGAATCTCAGGTATAAGGAGGTGATTAGTCAAGTCCCTCCAATTCCAACTGCGATTCGTGAGGTCTGAGCACAAGTTATTATGTGGTAATTCAAGTCGTCTTGTTACCCAATACTTTATCATTTGGTGGCTCATTGCACGATTTAGCACTCTGTTTGATGTGCTTAATCATCGTTGCACGAAACTGACATTTGTTCAACCCGCCCTATTCAACAGAAAGTCATAAGGTAAAATTTCAAGAATAGGTAATTTATCGTCCCCCTCCGTAGGGAGAATGGCAAGGAAAAACAGAAAGCAAAAACCTTTCGAATAGGAGGTCTCATAATGGCAAATGGCGAGCCTAATGCATTTGCCAACCAGGGCCGAGCTCTACCTTCTAAGGTTTTCTATGACTGCTGCTCGGATTTAGGGTAGAATAAGCAGGATGTCTCTCAGCTGTTAGAGAAGGCTTATTTTGAACTGATTCCAGATGCCATCACGGCGGCATAGTTGAACAAAGGGGTTTTATCCTACGCAGTATGGGTGGCAAAATATAGTCGTTATTAATCCTAGCAAAGGAGAAACAACGAATGAGCAAAAATATTGACCCGTTAGAGGAGACTAAAACGATAATTAAGCAAGCTTTTCTTGGTGATAAAACAATAGCTCACGTTGACGAGATTATGGAGTTTATTAAGGCTAATCGTATTGCTTGGAATGCTGATAAATCGTCTAGGAAACTTAGCATTGCTTTCTTAGATGAAGCTGACAGAGATCTAAAGAGTTGCAGAGCGTTGTATCAAAAAAAGATCTACCCACACGCAGTCTACCATCTGCAACAAGCAGTAGAGAAAGCTATGAAAGGATATTGCTTGGGTTTAGGCATTTTATCTATTCAAGAAATAAGAAGCCATGATACGCCGTATGTGCTGTTAAAAGGCCTTTTTGAGAAGACTGGTATGAAGACGCTGCTGGAAAGCTTAAGTGAAGATGCAAAAGACCGCCTCGGCAAAGCTTGGGAAGCGATAGAGAAACCAGAGAAGCGTCTAGAAATCGCTAGAATGCCTTTTGAACAAATTATGGACAGTCTAGATGACATTGATGATTATAAGCTAAAGAGTGAACAGATAGGTGTTTTATTGATTCAATTAGCGGCCAATGTTAAAGGTAAATCAGAATCTCTACCTTCAGAAATTGCGACCATCTCAGTTATGGCAAGCTTATATATACTTGGATCGGTGTCGTTTCCTCACGAGGAATTTACGCGGTATCCGGATGGACAGATGACTCCAACGGAATATGCACCTAAATTGGGAATAGTAAAGGCTATTCCTAAGATGATTGATTATCTGACTCCAGCAGTAAAAGATCTGAGACATACATTAACGTGGACGTAATGGAGTCAATATCAAAGTCTATTTATAGAGACTTGGACTTTCAAGGGTGAAAAATGACACAGCAGGCAAATAATTCTTCGCTTCAAGACTTCCTGGGTAGGTGGGAAGCTCATTTCCACCGGCTTAGAGAAAGTGATAGCTTGAGTGAGAGCGAAAAAGAAAGGGTTCTCAGCGGCCTAACGAAGCTAAGAGAGGTTTTCGATGATACTTGGCTTTGGGAAAACACGGGGATAGGATTCGTCCATCCAGTTCTAAGCCGCCTTGTCAATTATACTCCTAGCTCTCAGCTATGGTTAGCAGATTTCGGAAGGAAATTAGATGCATTGAAAAGTATTGCTGAGTTCGGAACATTAGCAAAGCGACTAAAAAATGGCAGGGAGTATCTAGGGGCTGAAGCTGAGGTAGAGACAGCAGCCAAACTTATCACCGCCGGCATCACAAACATTGAATTATCTCCAAAAGTTACAATCAGGGGTAAACCAAAAGCGCCTGACATGAGAGCTACATTAGAGGGAGAGGATATCTATTTTGAAGTTGCTATTTTGGGGGACTCGGAAGATAGTGTCAAAGCTGGCCAAACGTTTCAAGAGTTGGTATGGCCATTTGACCCTGAGATAATTCGTTTTTGCCAGGTTCATAAAATACTTGCGAAACCTCGCATTGAAGAGTTTAAGGCCAAGATACAAAGTGCTATATCAGAAGTAAAAGAGACCAAAGAATACTGCTATGTGGGAGAGCCAGGTATACTAGACTATCTGGTAATACACCCAAGTAAGCGAGAGGAATGCAAAGCACTAGTCGAGCGCTTCGGAATGAAAGCCGAAGTTATCGGGCCTCCTATTCAAAGAGATGAGGTGAGAAGGCTCAAACATGCACTGCAGATTAAGAGTCAGCAACTTCCGCCAGAGAGACCTGGGATGATAATAGTTTTTAGCAGCCTTATTTATTTTGAATCCCCCAGAATGTTCTATGATACTATGGTCTATGAACTTGAGGACACAGTATACGACCAAAACAATCTTGTTGCCGGAGTCATAATAAGCAAGGCCGGCGAATTTGGGGAGAGTGAGGTTTATGATAAGCCTCACTACACTATGGTCAGGAATTCGAGTGATGGCTTGGTGCAAGAGACCACGATAGTTATCAAGAATAGATATTCCAAATTCTCGAAATTAGCCATAACGGAGAAGACCCTCAGAGCATTTACTCGCTAATTCATGTCATAATGGTAACGGCACCGATAGCATACTAAGGCCCAACCTATATAATTAGACCGTATCCCAGCCAGTGAGCTTTGCAGTTAACTGCTCGGCTGAGTTCGAATGTTAGGCTCTCTGGCTTGAAAGAACATCTTGGGAAGCCTATTCAATACCGCTCGGATCAACACCGTGAATACTTACATCTCTGTATCTCAAATCAGCGCTTAACAAATACTCAATCTGTTGAGCCACCCTCCCAAAGCATTCAGGTTAGCTAAGCTGCGCTGGCATTTGCGCCAAATAGCGCCTTGTGCCGCGGTTATACGCTAGAGCCGTAGCCATAGGTGACGCGGTTTTTCATTGGTACGAAAACCTCCCCATGTCCTCTTGCAACAGGGGTAATGAAGAGATAAACTATCATTGATACCGTGCGCGGGAGGTCTGCACATGCCAAGGGGTCCCAAAAAGGGGCTGAACTTGTCAGACACCTGGCTCGCAAGGGCTTGGCATAGACATTGTGAGGCTGGGTGGACAGCATGGCTAAGACTCGGCTTAGCCATGCTGGTTGGTGGAATTGCGTGGCGGACAGGTCAATGCTTTGCGATCTTGGCCGCTGGCGCTATGGTTTTTTTGCACCTTGTGACTTATGCTATTGTCGGCCTTGAAGTAACTGGGGACGAAACGGAAATAAGCAAGGCAACTTACGACGGGGTTAACCTGAGTGTGCATGTTCTAGTGGTAGCCATAGCAGCCGTTCTGGGTTTGTCAGTCACCCTTGGAAAACCCGCGGGGGGCGTAGGCGTATGGGTTAGGTTGGCTGGAGCGTTCGGTGTAGGTCTTGGCATTTGGGCTTTGATGCTTCTGGCAGAACCTTCCTCTCAGCAGGGTACAAAGGTCAAGGTTAAGAAACTACGCTGGGGTCTTGTACGATTCTTTTGGTGGATTCAGCTATTCTCCCTTTTCATACTAATCGGGTTCTTGGTCGTTTAATCGGATAGCTCGAGAAAGGCCTCGTATAACGGCAAATTACCAATGATGGAGGTGCCAATAAAATGAGAACTAGCCTCAAGGTCAGTGTTGTTCTTATAGTGATGGTGTTGCCATTGCTGGCTTTCCCAATTACTGGTTGTGCACCAGAACCATCGCCTCCAAGCGAGCCATCCCTTCCACCCGAGCTTATTAGCTTGGAGGTTCTAGATACTTTAGGAATAGCGAAATTCGATACACAAGCAACAGAATACATAACCAACTACGTCGAATTGCTTCCGCCTGAAGGCCTACTCGATACAAGTACGAAACAGAAGTTGCGCGAAACCCTCATCTTGGATGCATTCGAGGCTGCCCTGGTGTCGCAGGCGACATCACTTCGGTGGGACCCGGCTCATCCTGTTCACGTTGGACTGGAGCATGCAAGGCAAGCAGTAGCGCAAGCAGCCACCGATACAGAAGGAACAGGTGCGTTCTGTGGTGAAGCTGAGAGTATTAGGCGAGGCAAATTGGAAGGCAAATTCGTGTTCTTCTACACTGCGGACTATCTCAAGTATGGAGCAAGTGACTTAACACCAGATGATATCAGCAGCAGTCCTCATACAGTGATTAAGACTTTTTATTCGCCATTTCTGGAAGATAAGCGTCTCATTGAGCTAATGGGACTCGACTCAGCGGCTGTACCCCTCCAAAGCTTTGCTTGGAAGATGAAAATCGACATTGTGGCGGGCAGGAGTGCTGAAGAACTCATACAGTGGTATGAATCTAGCGGCTTTGAACAAACGATCATGGCTTGGCCTGCACTACCGTCTCAATGAGCGGCCTCGAGACGATGGTGTAGCCTCAATACGCAGCCCGCCGTAAAGGTGTAAATTGTCAACAGCGCGAATAGCTTTCATGATAGGTTTTTCTTTTCTGACATCAGTAATCATTTATGAGCGTGGTAAGAGGCTTCTCTTGAAATCAAGCTTGGAAGCACCAGAGACGGCCAACAGCCGGGGTAACCCCTACAGGTTTACGCATGTGGCGATAGAGAACAAACTCTTGTTTTGTTAGCCAGCTTCACAAAAGTCCAAACTGTGTAACCAATAAAGAGGCCGGGTATCCATGCATGGGTGCCCAGCCTCTCCACGGAGAATAAAAAATAGGGTCGTGGAGCTAAAATCCACGCCCCTATGTTATTAGACACCTAGTTTAAGCTGCTGCGGTGCCTTGGCTTCTGCCTCTGCCTTGGCCTGTGCTCTCTCTGCCCTTCGTTTCTCCTGCCTCGCCTTAACTCTATGCTGATATATCCAGTCCTTCAGCTCTTGGAGTTCTCGCATCTGCTCTGCATTGAGCGAATCTACCCTGATATCGTCTGGGATTTGGGCATTTTTGCCCCGAGCTGCTACTTTCCCGGCGACATAGAGGTAAATCTGCGTCCAATCGCTATCCATAGGAGCTTCAAGACTACGAGTATAGAGATAAGCGCAAACCTCAGCATCGGTAGTTGTCGGTTTCTCACCTTTTAGAGCCTTCATATTCTGAGCTAGCCTTTCCAAGGTTATCTCGGACTTAATCCAGTCTGGTAAGGTATCTTCCCAGCCACCAGGCCACACAATAATGGGATCCATCAGAGCACCAACGAGCTCATCTATTTGCTTATCTATTCGGTTGTTCAATCATCACCTCCTTTTTATTTGCCTTTGGGTTATTCTCTCGACCTCAACGAAATGGCACATGTTGAAATTAAGGAGCTTAAGGCAGTCGTCACATACGTCACGACTCTTCTCTTGAATCCCATCGGTATAGGGAACACGAGTAGCCTTACTTACTTTCCTCTTACATTCCCAGCATTTCATTGCTCACCTCCTTTCTGTGTTTATTTGGAGCGCACTTTCCCTTTCAAACTCGCTGATTTAGCGTTGGGCCAATTCCCAAGCCAGTATCGGCAAAGTTGCCTGTTTGGGCTGCCTAGCTATTGCGATAATGCTCCTGATACCTTCCGCTACACTCTTGCAATAAGCTGGGCCATACCACTTGTTGAAGTCTCGGTCACCTTCATACTTATCAGCCCAGTTGAGGTTATAGTCTAGGAGTTTTGAATACTCGCCAGTCTGTAACTTCTCTCTGAACTCATCCAGGTCTGCGTATTCACACTGGAAGCCGATAAGGTTGTAGTGAGCGATAAAGCCCATGTGGTCAATAATGAAGGTATAGGTCGGCTTATTGAGCTTGCCTATGTCTCCAGTTTTGAAAACCAGAGCCACATTCTGCTCTAAAGCGTTCACATTGCAAGGCTTCCATTCGCCCTCTTTTTGCATGGTATCACCTCCTTTCTCGGGCGTAGTTTCCCTATCAAACTCGACCTCATCGGCTAGATTAACGCGCTAGCCAGCGTTCTCCTACAGTTCTAAGCCTTGTTGCCTGCCAGCTTGCCTCTCGGCTACAATGGCGTCTTGTGGGATATCCTCCCGGATTCTGGCTATGGCACTTCTTATGTCCTGGCTGCGATCGATGGTGTATATCAGGCGATGCAGGCGTTCGAGCATATACTGAGGCAGATTGGTTATACCCGTAGCCTTCCCTGCCTTAGCTTTAGCATCAGCAAGGAAAGGCTCTGCCTGGTTAAGCAGCTTCTCAACCTCGTCCATAGCCTCGGCGACTTGAAGAGCACTCCATCTAATCGGCATAGTTCACCTCCTTTCCTTTGGATTTTGGGCAATAGTTAGCCTATGAAATAGGGGTGGCCACCCCTATTTCTTCCGACCTAGGCTCAGCACCAAGCTGACAGAGCTCTTCGGCCTATACTGGTCAAGAGGGTATTCCCCCCAGCCGTTCCAGAAATCTATAAGGTAGTGGATATAGCTGCCATAGTCATTTGTCCGCACATTCGAGAGCTGGTCAAGGAATACCCGCACATGCTGCTGCATTCCTTTCACTCTGACTCCGCTCCACAGCACTATGACACTGGGAGGGTCTCCACTCTGCGAATCCCAACGCCACCCTCGCTCCACTTGCAAGCGGCGAAGCAGCAAGTCATCAGCCCAAAAGTGGTTGTGTGCTCCCCAGCAAGAGGAAATTAGGATATCCTTTCCCTCAAGCTGAGCAAGGACTTCCTTGAGCTTTTGCCAAGCTTCCCTTCGCCTCTTTTTGAGAGACACCTGGGCGGAGTGCCTACCTAGCCTTACCGTAGTCTTTTCCTCTATCTGGTAGTTTTGCCCTTCCTCTTTCTCAAATAGCCCGAGCTGCTGCATTTTTACCTCCTTTTTAGGTATAGTTGTCCTACCGATTTCGACCTTATCGGTTCTGACCGGGCATTAAAGACGCCCTGCCTCTTTCTTCTTTCCCCACCATTCCTCTAGGCTTAAACAATCGGTAAGGATATGGATATCCCCGCAGTCCACGGTTATGGCAGGAAAACCGCTTCGGTGCTCCTTGATTGAGACAGGAGTCCCTGATTTGTAGAGCTTATGAATCTCCTCATAGGTTTCCTCTTTTTCCAGGATTGGGGCTAACCTGATATCCTTCCGCTCTGGCTTAGGCATTTGACCTCCCTCCTTTCTTGGCAAGCCTCTCACCTTGCCTAGTCCTCGCTGTTTTTTGGGCATAGTTCGCCTACCAGTTTTGACCTCAAACCGATTTCATCGCTTCTTCACATCGAGGACGCTCTCAATCTCTTTTTCTTCCAGGAAGAGCTTTTTAGCCATCATATTCCTGGGCAGCAGCTCATTCAGAAGCTCAAGGGCTTCATCGCTCTGGATATTCGCGTCGCCTAAGCCTTTGTTGCTTTTGAGCTCGCTTTCCAGATTGCTAGCGAAGTCTCCTAGGGTATAGAGCATCTTTATCACCTCCTTTCGTTTGGATTTTGACAAAAAGAGAGGGTAGGTATTCCGCTAGTTTTCCCTACCCTCTAGCCTTCCCGTATTTGGGCTTATTCAATTACCAGTCTAATTCCTGAATCGTAAAATCAATCGTCTCTCCGCTAAATGTTGTTACCTTCAGCACCTTTAAGAGCCTGCCTAGCTGTTTATCGGTCAACTCATCTTCCTCAAGTGGAATTACAATCACGGCAGCTTCGCCAGTCCCTAAAGGCTTCTCCCTCCAACCCATATAACATGTAAAATCTTTGTGTATTAAATCTTCCTGCATTTCTACCCCCTTCTAGGTAATACTCTCCCTACCAAACTAGCCTACCTAAAGCTAGTTTGTCCCGCTCTTTGCTATTCTATCGGCTTCCGCTCTTATCTCCGTTGCAGTAGCACCGCTTGAGCTAAAGCAGGCTACTGGCTTGCCTTGATAGAGCAATCGCAAAGTATGGTCATCAGGTTCGTCAAGGCTAAAGCCTCGGCGTCGTTGCTCTATGGTCAAGACAGCTTGAAGGATACCTTTTAGCACTGCTTACCCCCTTTCTGCCTCTGAAAAAAAGAAAAAAAGGGGTCTCACTTGAGAACCCCTTTTTCTCCGTGGCTCTTTTTTGTGGCTAAAGCGTTATATTTAGGCTACGACTACAGCTTCACTCATATCGTCTACGGTTACAGGCTCTTCCACTACCTCTATAGGCTCTGTTACTTTATTGGCTACCGCTACCGCTTTGGCTTTTGCCTTCCGCTTCCGCTTTGCCTTGCCTTCGGTAGACTTGGCTTCGGCTTTCGCTTCTGGCTTTGCTTCGGCTTCAAGTTCGGATACCATCAAAGGCATCACCACACAACGATAACCGTCTACGGTAAAGAGCATTGGAGACTTGGCATCTACTAGCTTCATATCAGCTATACCGCTACAGGCTTTCAAGGCTTGTATGAGGTATTTACCGTTAACCGCTATCTTGCCTTCCCCGCTTGTCTCCGCTGTTATCTCTGCTTTGCCTCTATCCTCTTTTGCCTCTATCGTTACCTTGTTATCGGTAATCGTTAGAATTAAAGCACGGTATAAAGGCTTTAGCTTGTCATCATACCAAACCGTTACAAGGCTTTGGATTGCCTTGATTGCCTCTTTAGTATCAAAGCTAGCTTGAGCACTAAATTCGTCAGGTATAACCTTGCCATAATCGGGATACTCCCCTTCTTGGCTTGGGTATTTATACCTGACTAGCTCGGTATCAATGATGAGCGATTTGGCTAGCAAACCGCCTTCATCATCAGGCTTTTGCTCAAAGCTAACCTTAACCCTTTTGGCTTTGCGTAAGGCTGGGATTAAGCCTTTTAATTCACTTGCGTAAATCAAGGCTTCACCTTCACCATCCTCAAAGTCAAGGCTAACTTCACCAAGCACGTAGCCATCAGCACCCGTCAAGGTTAGTTTACTATCCTTGTGGTAAAATCTAACGGTTTGAAGGACTTTCCTTTGCTCATCGGTAGAGGTAAAAGGAACTACCCTTGACAAGGCTTCGGCTAGCTCAGCACCGCCTAGGTTTGGCATAACAGCGTTTGACGGAGATATTCGGACTTGGCTAAAGGTTAAAGGCATTTTATCTTTTAGCCAAGCTCCGCTAGGCAAATAGCTTTGGTGGCTACCACATACTACCTTAACGCCTTTGACAGTAACCTGCTCACCGCTAGCGTTACCGTTAGCAGGCACAACCTTAACGATGTTGCTACCCGCTAAAGCCTTCAGATAGGTAAAAAAGCCTCTGCGTCCTAGAGTAACATCGTCGTCAAACAATGTTACCCGCTCCGCTAATACTCTTGATAGAGCACTAACTAGAGCGTCCTTATGAGCTACAAAGCCATCACCCGAACGCTTGCCTACTATATTCACATACTCCAATCCATCACCCCCTTTGTTTTAGATTTACCTAGCGAGCCTTGCTAGGCATTGACTAGAGCATAGGTAACAGACTTGAGCTGTAAGGTTACTTGAGAGCTGCTAACCGCTAGCCTCTCTTTCCCCTCTACTATATAAATGACAAAACGAGGTTAAAAGGTAACATCAAAGCAAGGTTAGCTGTCGTTTGGCTAGCTCTTTTTGACGGTAACGGCTTAAATACATTTTATCTTTAGCGTTTAAGGGTATGCCCTTAAGCCTTTTACGAGCAATCTTAACTAGCCTTCCTGGACAGCCTCTAACCCAAGTTTTAGCGTCAAGCCAATCGGCTAAATCTATGGCTTTATCATCGGCTAGCGTCTGGTATAATTCTGTCTTGTTGCCTTCATCATCTTCTACTTCTTCGTTTAGGCTATATAGGCTTGGCTGTCTTTTAAGGTTATGCCAATACTCCATAACTACATAGCTAGCGATTCGTAGCATTGATGGTTTGGTTAGAGGCTTGTCATCATTGTTATCGGCTAGCTCAGCAAGCCTGACGATGATGTCCTGGCTTAAATCTTCTCTATCCTCAAACCTTGCCTTTACCTGGAAGCTATCCGCAATTTTAATATACGCTTGCCAATCTAACATATAGCCACCTCCTTTCAATTAGATTTGGCAAGCATCCAGGTGATAGCTATTACATATTCAATTTTTAAGGTGCTGGCTACATTGTAATTTACAATAGAGCCTTTTGTCAAATTATAAAAAATAGCTATTTTATCTGTCAAGCCATACTCAAATCTATATCAATAAATTTCAGAAAATTTTGAAAATTTTAGCTTTTTAGCTTGTAATAATGTCGCTCAGGTAACTGGCTAAAACCTTTGAATTGATTATTCAACCCAGTCGTCGGCTCAGTCCTGGTGAGTTCTACCAGACCTTCCCTGGCTATTTCCCACACTTTCATTTGAAAGGAGTGATAGCAGGGACTATGATACCGCCTTACTCGCAAGCTACGCTTCCCCATCACTACCCTATCGGGGTTGCTCTCGGCAAGCCTCTTTAGTTCCTCTTTATATGCCCGGTGCATCTCGGCAATATAGGCTTCGCCATGGTCCGCAAGGTAGTCCAGGATAAACACCCTGACGCTGATTGGCTTCCTAAAGCCTCCACGCCTTCTCTCAATCTCCATCTTTGAAGACCTCTTTGTATACCTTCTCTACTCGGTGAACATCCAACTTGAGATACCTGGCCGTCGTGTCAAATCGCATATGCCCGAGCTGCTCTTGGAGGGCTTTCTGGGCCTCAGGGTCATCTTTTGCATCTAGCCAGTAGATGGCAAAGGCATCGCGGAGCTTATGTGGGCTTACATAATGTCGCTCCCCCGTTCCTGACTCCGGATTAAGGAGTATCTTGCCTCCTAAGCCTGCTGTTTCTGCTGCCTCTTTCAGGATCTGATTAACCCTTTGCCTAGTTAAAGGAATGAGCCTGTCATCAGTGCTTCTTCTCTTCTTCAGGTATTCCTTTATGAGCTTGAAGGTTTCCCTATCCAGTGGGATCAGCCTTTGTCTTCTCACCTCTTTGGGCTCTGTTTCTGTGAGCTCAGTGCCACAATAAGGACAGAATCTACTTTTTCTTCCCACCTTTTTCTCACAACCAGGGCATTGCATACGGGGGAGCCTTTTAAGATGGTCGATCAGGATAAGGCCCCTCTTGAAGTCGATATTAGCTGCCTTTAGTGTGCACAGTTCGGAGACACGGCAGCCGGTCCTGAAAAGAAACCGGATGATAAGCTTATCCCGCAGAGTGGGTGCTGCCTGGATCAGGCTCTCAACTTCCCCTGGCTCCAGGTAGGTCTTTAATGATTGGTTTTCCATAGACTTGCTTGACAATTTAGAATATGGTAAAATAACTCCGTAAGAATGTCAAACTTGGGGAGGCGAAATGAGCAGCCAGGAAAGTATGGTAGTTAAGCAATGGCGCCAACATTTAATTCATACCCAAGAACTTCTTGCACTCGATGGGAGAACTAAAGAGGCTAAAAAGAGAATGGCGCAGAGGAATCTTTTGATTTCTACTGCCTCAGATGAGGAACTAGAAGAGATGGCTAGACTCGAGGCTGATTTCTTTTCTATGTCGGTTGATGAGGTCCTTAGGGATCTGAGAAAGGCAAGAGAGGATCACAGGAAAACAATGAAGTCTTGGCGGAGACATTTAGGCAAATCAAAAGCATTTGAAACACGCCATGACTGAAAGAGTATCTGAGATCTTTGGTAAGGTAGACCCCAGCCTTACGGTTATAAGTGGTGGGATGCGGCGCCGCGGCAGCAAGAAAAAAGCTAAAAAGCTCGTTGAGATGAGAGAGCAAGCGCCAGAGCCTTATCACCCAACCCCGATGAGTAGAGAGGAATGGGAGAAGGCTCAAGGTGAAGTATGTCCAATCTGTAGCAACGAAACACAGCAGCTCCTTCCCTATGGCTTTACCGGTGCGAGGAAAGCCTGTAAACAATGTATCGAAAGGAGAACGAAGCTACTGGAATATAAGGCACGAGTGGTCGCGCCCAGATTCGGGCGTAGATAATATCAAGGAATGCCCTGAAGCTTATTTGGGGCATCCCTTTTTTCTATGCCTAGATAGGCTACTTAATCTTGCCAGCTTCTCTTAGTTGGCAAATGGTCTTGGCTGGGACACCTTTTGCCGGATGAAGTAATTGACTCGTCAGTGCTAACGGCTGAAGTAGCTGTCGAGTAGGTCACGCAGCTCCTCCCTGTTTTCACGAAAGCAGTTTTCACAAATTATAAAATAACCACCCCAGTCACACTGTTCATTACAGAAGATGCACTCCGGGGATGGGGCCTCTCTAACCTGCGCTTTTGTAATCCTAGCTCCATCTTTGAGAAAATCGGCGAAGGATTTCCCTGTGGTCCTACCCAATTCTTTCAATTCGTCATACAGTTCGCTGTTTATTCTGACTGAGACTATTGGATGGGATTGCTCATACCTCACCCTACAGGGCGACTTATGTTTTACTCTATGATTTACTACCCTGTTTACCATATGGTTTACCCCATGGTTTACCGTTTGGATGGGATTGCTCATACTTCACCCTACAGGGCGACTTGTCGTTTACCCTATGGTTTACTACCCTGTTTACCATATGGTTTACCCCATAGTTTACCACCCATGGTTTACCATGGCCACTTCCCTTCCCCACTTACTTAGGCATTCTAGCACCATAAAAGCTAAAAGGCAAAAAGATTCAGGGGCTCGTTTTGGGTTTTCGCGTAATCAAGCGATTTAACCCCCTTTAAGGCACTTAGAGCCTAAAATTTGAGGGTTTTCTAGGCTTTCCTCAGGATCCCTCTCGGTATAAATTCAAGCTCAGGGCAGAGCGCAAGGCTGGGGAGATATTGAGGGAAACGGAATTACAAAATGGCGGAGATGCTATGCGAACTCGGTTGCATCATGCAACCGAGCTACCACCTAAACTTGAAGACTTTGGCATCAGCCGTATTCAGTCCCACTGCTTGCAGCTTGAAGCAACTGTAGTTCCCCCAAAATAAATCCCTTGTTAAAAGTTTCCCTTTTTACTTTCCAAACTTTTCCTCTAAGTAGGTCGCTTTTTGCCGACATTTTGCTTGCTATCCACCAGCACCAATGCCAAGGGCTAAACCAAATCCCTTCTCAAAAATTTCTCTTTTACCCCTCAAACCCCTTGACATTTGGTATTGTTGGTGCTACCATAAGTGTATGAAAGAAAAGCACCGATGGCCGACAACGAGTATTAGGCTGAATCCAGAGGTTCACCAGCAAGCTCGTATCGCCGCTGTGACTCAGAAGAGGACCCTGGGCCAGTGGTTGGAAGAGGCGATAGCAGAGAAAATTGAAAAGGAGAAGGAGAAATGAAAGCAGCGATCTACACCAGGGTATCAACCGAAGATCAGGAGAGGGAAGGAACGAGCTTACAAAGCCAGAAAGAGGCTTGCTTAAAGAAAGCTAGTGAATTGGGCTACAAAGTTCCCTTAGATTGCCAGATTAGCGAAGTTTACTCTGGCCTAACTCTTGACAGACCTGAGCTAATTAAGCTTAGAACTTGTGCCAAAAATAAGGAAATCGCTGCTGTTATAGCCTATTCTACTGATAGGCTGTCTCGTGACCCAGTCCATTTACTCTTACTTGCAGACGAATATGAGAGGGCAAGCATCCCCCTAATCTTTGTTACTGAGCCATTAGATAATTCCATGGAAGGTCAATTGCTTGGTTTCGTTAGAGGTTGGGCATCAAAGCTTGAGGCGTTGAAAATTGCTGAAAGGGGGAAAAGGGGCAGGAGAACGAGGGCTGAAAATGGAAGGCTACCAGCAAATTCTCATGCACGTCTCTATGGATACACCTATATACCGGGCAAGGGTGTTGGCGAAGGTATCCGATACATCAATGAGAAGGAAGCTCATTGGGTAAGAGAGGCATTTCGCTGGCTTGTAGAAGAAGGATTGTCAACTTACGCTATAACGATGAAGTTGCGGGCATTAGAAGCACCATTTCCTTCTCCTAATGGTCGCTGGAACAAGTCAACAGTTCAAAGATTGCTTAGGAATCCAGCTTATTTTGGAAAAACATATGCTTTTACTATGACGTATACTGAACCCAAGAACCCTAAGAAGCTAAATAGAAAACACAGGAAGACCTTAGCTGTAATGAAACCGAAGGATGAATGGGTTGAGATACCAAACGCAACACCTCCCATTATATCGGAAGAATTATTTGAAGCAGCACAAAAGCAGCTAAAGAAAAATAAAGCATTGGCTAGGCGCAATATGAAACGCGACTACTTACTACACGGGCATATTCGCTGTGTGAGATGTGGGCGAAGCTATTGGAGCTATGTGGGGACCAGGCGCTGTGCTGGGAATGTACATTGCTACCGTCGCTATCGTTGTTCAGGGAAGTTAAGCCTCGTTTCACCTATTCATTGCGATAATAAAAGCTATGCTGCCGATTACCTAGAGGGTATAGTGTGGCAAGAGATAGAGAAGGTATTAGCAAAGCCTGAAATCATTCTAGCTGAATTCCAAAGAAGAGCGGCTGCGGCTCAGGATAGTTTTTTACAAAATGATTTAGAGCGAGTGGAAAGTATCCTGAAGAATAGGGAAAGACAAAAAGATAGAGCCTGGAAGGCATTTATGCTTATCGGCGACGAAGAAAAATTCAAAAGGGAAACAGCAATTGTATATGAGGAAATTAAGTCACTAAAGAGCGAAAGGCAAAGGCTTGAGGATACATTAGAGGAAGCCAAACACTTCAAGCTAAATATAAAAAAGGTAAGTGAAGCTTGTGAGTTAGTAAAGGAAAACCTTGGAAATCTTACCTTTGAAGATAAACGATTAGCTTTAGAAGCTTTGCAGATAGAGGTTTGGATTGACGGGGACGAAATAGCAATTAAAGGTGCTATCCCAATGCTAGATGAGAAAATTATGACCACTCAGTGTTAATTCCCCGGCCCAAGTCAATCTCCTGTCCAGCCCTGGCTATTTCATGCTTGATTTGCTCTTCTTCAACAAGCTTTAGCCACTCATTATAGATAGAGGAGCTATAAGGTACTCCTGGCTCGAGCACCTGGTTTACTTTATATCGTTGCAGCACCTCCACTAAACCAGTGATATGGTCAGCTTGAGGTTGAGTGGATATCATAAGGTCTATTGTCCTATCCCAGAAAGGGAGTTTCTTACTTAATTCCAGGTTTATCTTCTGTGGATCAGGTCCACCATCAATGAGTATATTTTGGTGATTAGGAGTTTGAATCAGGATGGCATCTCCTTGCCCTACATCCAGGAAGCTTACATGAAGCTTGTCATCTGGCATGGTGAGAATCACCGACCAGACCAAGATGGCAGTTATCAAAAGGGGAGGTATGAGCCACTTTTTAAGAGAGCGTGACCAAGTCATTTTCCTTCTTTTATTTCCTATGACTAAAGAATGCCATAGCTACTGCAATCAAAATATAATATCCCCATACCAACCAAATAGGGATGGCGGATACTTCTAGCGAGGAGAAGGGTAAAGCGTCAAAGCCCTGAACTACCACGAGCAAGTAGTTAAGAAAGAGCCAGGCTGGCCAAGCTAAGATTTGAGCTACGAATGGAGCAAAGAGCCCGGCGAAGGCAACCAATGCTGAGGTGATGATGATGGCGGGCAAAGCGGGCAAGGAGAAAAAAGTTGCTGGCAAAGCAACTAAAGAGACGACACCAAAGTTACAAGCTATAAGCGGCCAGACTGCCGTAATAGCTGCTAAGGTTACGGCGAAGCAGTCGCTTACCATGTTGCCAGTGTTTAGTAGCGCCTCTCTATCCCCAAATATAGCGGTAACTCCTTTCCTCCCCCATATTTGAAAGTAAGGGAAAAAGAAGATAAGCCCCGTCATGGCCAAGAAGCTAAGTTGAAAGGAGACGCTCCACAAAACTTGAGGTTGGATGCCTACCATTACTGCGGCAGCAAAAGCCAAAGCAGTGATTGCGCTTCGTTGCCGGCCTGAAAATTCAGCCATCAAAAATAAGCTTCCCATGATTGCTGCTCGAATTACTGGTGGGCGCATCCCGGTGAGCAAGGCATAAAGCCAGGTAACTATGAGAGCCAGCCAGATATATATGTAGCGCTGCCTGCCAAAAACTAAAATGCCAAGGCTGAGAACCATACCGATAACGATGCTAATATGCAAGCCGGAAATAGCTAATAAGTGTGCTGTCCCAGTCCTGGAAAATGCTTGATTAAGGGAGTAAGGTATATTGCCTCTTATGCCCAGCAGAATGCCTTGAGCTAGTGAGCCTTGTGGCTCGGGCAAGGCTTTAGCTAAGGAACTGGAAAGGCTTTCTCTGATGGAATAAAGCCACTGCAGGGGCTTAAAACCTTTGCCTTTATCCAGGACTTCTATTTTGGGGTAATAGATGATGGAGTAAATCCCTTGCCGAGCCAGATAGCTTTTGTAGTCGAAATCATCAAATGGAGTTGGTGTCTTCAGCTCTCCTGTCACCTGGAGCACCTCTCCATAATGATAAGCAGGGTACCTGGGCGTTCGTATTAGAGCTGCCCCTGATACCCCTTTCCTTGCGCCACCTACATTTATTTCGCTAGCCGAAAATTTTAAAAAGCAAAAATTAGCCCTGACATCGGGCTCGTCTGCCACCATGCCTTGAATTTCTACTGTTTCTTCATCGTTGTAGAAGCAGAGGGAATGCTCATCTATTTGAGGCGAGCTTGATTGGAAGCATATGTTGCCGCCAAGAAAAGCTAAGAGGCATAGCCCGATTACTATTAAGTTTTTCTTGCTACCAGGGAAAAAGGGGATAAGTAAGAAGGGAAGAAGTCCAGAGAAGATAGCAACAAATGGTAAGCCGACTTTGGAGCCTAAAAATATACCAACTACCCAGGCACAGCTAATATAGAGCAGCCACATAAGATAGCCTTCTAATCTAAAACGGTTATGTAACAAGCTAGTTTATCAGTTTGCGTTGCATCAAGGGTAACTCTAATTAGCTTGGTTATGATAAAATGCGATCATATTGAAGCTTATGAGTAACGCTAAAGAGAAAGATATCGAGGAAATAAGAAAGGTGATAGAAGAGGAGTTTCCAAATGACCCAGCTTTACAGCACGTCCACATTGCGAGAAAAATCATTGCTAAAGAAGCTGGATTCGAAGGATTGAATTTTCTTGAATATATCAAATCACCGGGCAAACAGATTGAAGATGCTGAATAAAGGCACGGCGTATAATAGGGTGTACAACAACTCAGATTCTGCAAGTGCCACAATTACGATAACCTAGACAACTGCACCTTATGAAGGAGGTTAAATAATGTTCAAGAAATTAACCATAGGAAAGATAACGAAGTTTAAGAAACGGAGAAATGTTGTAATAGGGCTCGGGTTGGGTATTCTGATGCTCTCTATACTGCTGACTGGCTGCCAAAAATCT
>JAUWHW010000021.1 GCA_030605665.1 Dehalococcoidia bacterium
GGAGAGAAATCAGCCAGGATTTTCATAAACTTGTGTGACGCCTCTCTATAGTGGGAGAAATTAACCTGTATAAAAATAGCTTGAGGGCAGAGGCGACGAGCTTTGGATAAAGGCATGCCAGCATGGATGCCGAAGGGTCGCGCTTCGTAAGAAGCGGAAGCTACTACACCACGCCGCTTAGGGTCTCCACCGACAATTACTGGTTTTCCTCTTAGCTCAGGGTTAAGTGCTTGTTCCGCAGAAACGAAGAAAGCATCCAAATCAATGTGAAAAATGCAGCGAGCCACGGTTTCAGGAGTCTTCAGCTTGTTTTAACCCCCTTTTTTCCGCGAAGGCCTAATCATTTTTGGAGACCATTGTTTTTAGCCTTTTTTCAAAAGTACCTCTTTGTAAAAGCACCCCTCGTTGGCATTTAAGGCGTTTATCTTAGCATCTGAAAGTGAATCTCGTTATCTTAAAAGATTCAGGCACTTTAAATCCTCCTCACCCCACTTAGCCTGCCTCTCAATGATGCTTTTTAGAGTTTCTCTGGTAAAAGTGTCACCAGAACGTGTGAAAGGAACTGTCACTCTTCGACCATCTGGATGGTGGTAACGATGATGGCTACATCGCTGGCGGGTAAAAATAAATCCTTCTTTTGACAGAGCGCTTATCAATTCTCTAGCAGTGAGGGAGCCAAGTTTTCCATAATCAATCCTGTTCATACATTTACTGTCACCAGGGCTTCCTCAGAGACAGTCATTCTTTCTGTAGTGGGTATTGGCTTTCCCTCCTCAGCAAATTCTTCCAAAATCATAGAGAGGACTTCCGTAATGTTTTTTAAAGCCTCCTCTTTGGTTTTACCCCAAGTAGAAGCTCCAATTTCTTCCCAAGGAGGATAAAAAGCTCGCCATCCCTCCTCATCAGGTTCTAAATCCACTTTAAAAGCATAGGTTTTCATTTACTTATTCTCTGACCTTTAACTTAGTTTAACTTAGTACAAAGATCTATTCAAGGCGTATTTTAGGGTTACTTCAATCCTCACTGTCAATCCAGGTCATCCTGGGTGCTAGACTCAAAGAGACTTAGTTGTTGCAATCCTCCTTGAGCATCCAGGCTAACTTTGCGTGGCACCAGCCTCTGCTCTTCAAGACCGCCTAGCTTGTTGATGTTTTCCACAATGGTAGGCAGACAATATTCAGCCATTGTTTCCATGATGTGTGGGGTGGTAAAACGCAGAATCCTCCAGCCGGCCGTTCCCAGGTCATTGTCTCGCAGGTTGTCTTGAGGGATGCGCTCCGGGTCGGCATGCCAAGTGTCACCATCAGTCTCCACATCAATTTTGCCTGATGCGCAGTAAATGGCGAAGTCCAAGGCGTAAGTACATCCTTTCACTGGCACAAACTCTTGCCGCTCTGCAGTGATGTTCAGCCGCTTGAGTTTAGTCCATAGCCTGTCTTCCAGCGGGCTCTCGTCGTATAGGTCATTGATCTCCACGGCATTTATAAACTTCTGCCAGGTGGTCGGAATGAAGATGATGCGTCGCCAGCGCCGACTAAAAATAGGTTGGGGCAGCCGCTGTAACGGCGATAGCCATAATTGATAATACCTTTGTTGTCCCCTCTGGTCACGGGGTTGGTCAGGAAAGAGCTGCCAGCGGAAGACTTTGCGAATATCGAGGACATGCGCATAGTAGTTCACGGCGTAGGCTTCGCTGCCGAAGACCTTAGTCTGGTAAAAAGCTAGCCATTGGGGTGGCCAGCGTTCTTTGAGCCGATCTTCTACAACGTGCACCGGGATACGGTACCAATATTGGTCGCGAGCGATGATGAAGTCCAGCAGGTTGTTCATGATGGCAACCAGCACTTCACCTCGTGTATCTATTGTGTCTTTCGATCGTTTCAATCTTACCTCGTTGCGCTAGGCTCTATTTTTCGTTATGTGTCATTCTGAGCCGTAGGCGAAGAATCTCTGAGACCCTTCGCTAGCCTCTTCGCTTTACTCAGAGCTTCGGCTCAGGGTGACAGTTGGACTCCCTCTTATAAGCTATTTCTCTTACCCTTCTCTCGAAGGTGCTTCTTTCTAAAAGAACTCTTCTTTGGCATTTAAGGCATTTAATACCAATGTCGGCGCCCACCCTCACTACTTCCCATTCATAGCTGCCACAGGGATGTTTTTTACGTAATCGGACCACATCACCGAGCTTTATATTTACAGCCATTTTTCTTTTAGCAACCCTTCCTATCATTCTGACCCTGAACGAAGTGAAGGGGAAGAATCTAAACCCTTCGCTATCGCTCTGGTTGACAAAATAAACGCTCTCACTTCGTCTTTTGACGGGAAGCTAAATATGAGTTGATTTGGTTGCGTATCCTCTCGGCAGTATTTCTAGCTGCTTGAGCGAAATCTCTTTCCCGTGAAGCATAGAGGATTCGCCTGGATACATTAATGATTGCCTTTTCCCCCTGAGCATCCATTCCGTAGCTAACCGCTGAAGCCAAATCACCACCTTGGACACCAATGCCTGGGATGAGCAAGCACATCTCGGGACAAATTGAGCGAATCCTCTTTAATTCCTCAGGATAAGTGGCTCCAACCACTAAACCAATGTTGCCATAGATATTCCATTCTTTGGCTTTATGTGCCACCATTTCGTAGAGCGGGAAACCGGTAGGGCAACGAAGGCTCTGGAAATCCATGGCGCTAGGGTTTGATGTGCGACATAAGATAAATATTCCTTTATCCTGGTAGCTAATGAAAGGCTCTATAGAGTCAAAGCCAAGGTAAGGGTTGACTGTGGCAGCATCAAAACAAAAAGTGGAGAAAAGAGCCTTGGCATAGGCCTTAGCAGTATTACCTATGTCGCCACGTTTGGCATCGCCAATTATGGGAATATTAGCGGGTATATGTTCAATGGTCTTCTGTAAGATGGTAAGTCCTTCGATTCCTAGAGCTTCATAAAAAGCCAAGTTAGGTTTATAGGCACATACCAGGTCGCTGGTGGCATCAATGATAGCCGTGTTAAACTCTAAAATGTCTACCTTGGGCATAAGGTCTAGATTTGGGTCCAGCCCGATGCAAAGCAAGCTTTTGTTTTTTCGGCTAATATTAAGCAGTTTGTCAATAAAGTTCATTAGCTGGATAATATCAAAGGACGCCTATAAATTAAAGCTTACTTAGATGAATTATAACCAAGCGGAAGAATATATCCGAAGTTTTATTGATTATGAGAGGTTCCCCGGGATACCCTACGTTTCACGTGGCTACGGCTTAAGACATATAGAAGAGCTTTTGCACCGATTGGGTGATCCTCACTTAGCTGCCAAAACAGTTCATATAACCGGTACGAAGGGCAAGGGAAGCACAGCGGCTATGATTGCTCAGGTTTTGAGCAGCTCAGGCTACAGGACGGGATTATATACTTCACCTCACCTTCATGATTTAAGGGAGCGCATTAAAGTGGATGGCAATTTAATTTCCCCATCTGAGTTTGCTGCTTTAGTGGCGGAGCTCAAGCCTCATTTTGAGGCAATAAATGTTATTGCGGTGAGCCAAAGCCCTGAACGCAGTGAAGGGGAAGCGAAGCATCCTCTGACCTTCTTCGAAGCCTTGACCGTGCTTGCCTTTGCCTATTTCAGGCAGGAAAAGGCAGATTTTCAGGTTCTGGAAGTGGGCTTGGGGGGCAGGCTGGATGCTACCAATGTGGTTAAACCTGAGGTCTGTGTCATCACCTCTATTAGCCTGGATCACACTGAGGTTCTGGGTGATAGCTTGGAAAAGATAGCATATGAAAAAGCAGGCATTATTAAATATGGCTGTCGGGTGGTGCTCTCTCCTCAGTCGGAAGAAGTAGCCTCGATAATTAGTGATGCCTGCCGCCAGCGAGAGGCGAGCTTAGTTCAGGTAGGCAAAGACACTTCCTGGCGCAGGTTAGCTGGTGACTTCCACCAACAATCGTTTGCAGTTCAAGGCAAAATGGGTACTCATCACCTTACTATTCCACTCTTAGGGGATTACCAGGTTGAGAATGCCGCCACTGCTGTGACTACTTTGGAGGTTTTAGCCTCTTTAGGCTCTGACATCTCTACTGAGGATATTGCCCGTGGGCTTGCCCGTGTTGAGTGGCCTGGTAGGTTCCAGATTTTAAGTTATAAACCTAAAGTGTTAGTTGACGGTGCCCACAATGTGGCCTCTATGAAGAGGCTGGTGGAGAATATTAAAGCGTATTTCAATTATGACGAGCTTTTCCTCATTATTGGGATATCTTGTGATAAAGACATATCGGGGATAGTGAAAGAATTAATTTCTCTCTCTCCTCAAATCGTTGTCACACGCGCTTCACATCCTCGTGCTGCTTCTCCTTTAGCTTTGGCCGCTGAGTTTGCTAAACTAGGCATTAACCCAAGAGTTACTGATGCTGTAGCTCAAGCTCTTTCCCAAACTTTATCTATGGCTAAAGAGAGAGACCTCATTTGCGTTATCGGCTCTCTATTTGTGGTAGCGGAGGCTTTAGATTATGCCGCCAAATTTCAAATTTCCGAGGTCAAGTCACTATAGGGGGAGCTAATGGCTTCCTTGGGCAGCATATTGGCTAATATTTGCTGTAGCGCCATAGTATGGCTGCATGTCCCCCATTGAGAGAAAAAGTGGCAGGAACACTGCCATTTCCCATTAGCGTAGCTTAACTTGTAGTTGTTATTCTCTCCACGGAAGTCAGCCGTAAGACCTGACAATGTAACACGTTCTGGTTCCTGGGCATACCTTTTGGCCTTTTCAATCTTCCCAATAAGGCTAGATCTCACTTAAGCCCTCCTTTAACAATAACAATGTTAATCAAAGTATATAACAGAGCTTGGGGAAAATCCATTTTTGACCACTTCGTGCCCATATTGCTCCAGCAGGCTGTCTAGTGCATGGGAAGAGGGTAGGTGACAAAATAAACAAGTTGCGTTATATTATGACTATAGTACTATGACTGGAGACAGCGAGACTTTCTCGGCAATAGAGGCTATAACTGAGGTCATCTCTCAATCAGAGAGTCTGGGGCAAATCCTCAGATTCAGCGTAGCCAAGCTTTCCCAGACTCTCCCTGTAAGCTGTTGCTGGATA
>JAUWHW010000059.1 GCA_030605665.1 Dehalococcoidia bacterium
GTAATGCCATATATTATGGGCTTGCCCCTTTTAGTCTTATAGGTAGGTGGAGGGCCAGCCTCCTTAACAATTTCTATAGAAGCTTCCTTATAAAAGTTTTCTACCCCGGGGAGTTCCTTATCAGTCTTAGAAAGGTTGACATGCTCGTCGAGTTCGATGAAATTTAATCCCTGCTGCACAGCCACAGAGCGATATTTAAAGGCATAGTCCAGGTCACCCGAGTCAAGTAAGTGGACAAGTTCAACAGATTTTGACCTCACCACCTCTTTACTGCCACCAGGCCTAGCCTCGCTAGTGCCACCACTCCTGCCTCTTTCATGCTCACCGCCTGGAATGAGAGCATCATATAGCCCAGCAGCGTCAGGATCAGGAGTTAAGCCAAAATAAGTAGCTTCATCATAATAATACCTTTGAGCCAATTGAATTACTATCAGAGTTCTATAGCCACAAGGGTCATCGTCAGGATTGCTATGCCCATATTTCACGGGGTCATTTCTAAGCACATCATACCAGGTGCGAATACCACCCACTATATCCTCAGAGCCCGGAGCGCCATTACGGTAGCAAAGCACTACACCATTTCTGGCAAAGGCAATATACCAATCAGCATAACCATCTTCATACAACCTATCAGGGATGAGCTTGTAATCAGCGGAGGCAATTATGTCAGGTGGTGGCTCGCCAGCTTGCTCCCTCGCTATTGCCTTATTTATTATCTTAGCGCTCCCCCCTGATTCACATAGGACGTCAACATTAAGATGAGTGTTTTCAAACTCAGCCTCCAAGTCCTTAAATGGCTCATATAAGCTTCCCGCATGATATATTGTCAACGTTTCCGTTCGTGGAATTCCTTCCTCAGTACAGCCAACCACCATCAGGGCTAAAGCTAAAACTATTATAATTGAAGCCATCTCTGCTATCTTGCTTTTCATTAAATGACTTCCAAATTTCATTATGTCATTCTGAGCTACAAGCGAAGAATCTCTGAGACCCTTCCCTTAAGGTCAGCGTGACAATCAAACACCCCCTTTCTAAAAAACGTGAATTGCCGAAGCTTTAAATGTGATCCATATTCTCACCCCCATTCTTAGCCCAAGTTCCTCGAATGCCTGATGTGTAATGAGGCAGGTGAAATCAAGGGGCCCCCGCAAAATCGCAGATTTTGTGGGGTAAAAATCTGGCGGTAAAGTCACTGTGATATAAACAACTGAGCCCCTATCGGCAACGTCACTCACTCTGCCTTGAAATGAGTTCCTAGCCGTGGACTGGAGCGGTTCTTTAGAGATAAGGATATCTTCAGGACGAAGGGAGAGGCGCACCTCACCTTTTGATTCCGTTATTGCCATAACTCTTACACCGCCGATATCGACAAAGGCACAGCCACCCTCTGCATCCACAACTTTGCCGCTGAAGATATTTCGAGAGAGAGCAAAACGCGCCACGAATTCTGAACTCGGATGGCGTAGAAAATCCTCAGGAGTCCCTACCTGAACTATTGAGCCATCATTCAGCACAGCAACTCGATGCCCCAGAGCTACTGCCTCTTCAAAGTCATGAGTGACGTGGATTATGGTTACCTTCACCCTGCGATGCATCTCCCTTAACTCCCTCTGCATCCCTTCCCTGGCCTCAGGATCCAGAGCGCTCAAGGGCTCATCAAGCAAAAGCACCTTAGGTTCAGTAACAAGCGCTCGAGCCAGAGCTACCTTTTGCTTCTCCCCACCACTCAAGGTAGCAGGATTTCTCTTAAGCAGCTGCAGAATTCCCACTAGCTCAGCCATAGTATCTACCTTTGCCTTTATCTCCCGCTTGGGGCACTTTCTCAACTTGAGGCCGAAGGCGATGTTTTCCTCCACAGAGAGATGAGGAAAGAGAACCTGGTCCTGGTAAACAATCCCGATTCCTCTTTTCTCCGGACTCTGCTTGGTGATTTCCCTGCCATCAACCCAGATTTCTCCCTCAAGAACAGGATAGAGCCCAGCAATAGCCTCCAGAAGGACAGTCTTCCCAGCTCCAGTGGGCCCGAGTATGATGAAGTACTCACCCGATTTGATATCAAGGTTAATACCCCGAAGCAAGAAATCGCCTAAATCTACCTTCAGGTTCTTGATGACGATCATACCTTTACCCTCCTAAAGGCTACTGTTCTAAGCACAATGAAGGCAATGAGGCAGACCAGGATTAACAGCACCGTCACTGGTTGGGCAGCTCCCAGTCCACCAGGTGATTCAAATAGCTCGGTGACTAATATAGAAGCAGCTACAGGATGGTATCCAAAAAAGGGCACGTGACCAGCTACAATGTACACAGCTCCAAACTCGCTGAATCCCCGAGCCCACATCAGCACCGAACCGGAGAAGATACTTCTCCAGGCTAAAGGCAGAGAAACTCGGAAAAATGACCTCCATGGCGAGGCACCTAAAGTTCGAGCTACCTTCTCCAACCTGACATCTACAGCCTTGAAACCCTCTTTAGCCGAATCAATAAGGAAGGGAACACTGACGAACATCATGGCCAGGACAATCGCACTAATCCTATCAACAAAGCCAATTCCTATACTGTTTAAAAATCCGCCCATGAGGAACTTTGACCCGAAGACGAAAAGAAGGGCAATGCCAACTGCGGAATGAGGCATCACAATAGGTACATCGATGAGTCCTTCCAAGAATCTTTTGCCTCGAAAGTCATGCCTTGCCAGGATGTAAGCCAAGGGAACTCCGAGAAAAAGCCCCATTAAAGTAGCTATCAGGGCGGCGTAGATAGTGAGCAGAATGGAGGAGTATACCTCCGTCTCAAGCAGTGTATCCCACAGCGTCCTCGGAGAGGAAGAAAATATCGTTTTAAGCGGGGGGACGAGAATGAAGAGCAAGACAAGCGTGCCCAGCACAATAAACACCATGCTCATGCCATCTGGTTTTGTTCGAATGCTTGTTTTGTTCATGTTTTTCCTCCTCAAATGAAATACTCTTCATCTACGGTCATAACAATCTCTCGGTCTTTCTCCAGCTTGCTTCAGCTTCATGCCTCATAGCCAACAAGAACCCTCTTCTCGAACAAGGCGGTAGGCAAGATGGAATTGGATGAAATCGTTAATAATGAGCAAGAGGGATAAAAATAGCACCTCATTAAACAAGGTGCTACAAAACAATGATTGAAATTCATCCTCTCCTTTCCAAGCATGGGAGGCATAGGCATTTCCACCTATACCCTCGAGGCTTTCAACCTACCGGTTGCTCACCATAGATTACTCTTTAGGCACAGCAACTCGGAGAGAGCCAATATTTAATTTCGGGATATTATATCGCAGACCTGAGATACTGGTCAATATAACCAACTAC
Organism: Dehalococcoidia bacterium; assembly: GCA_030605665.1. The sequence continues at coordinate 3,339 of JAUWHW010000059.1, forward strand.
AGACAAATGCGTGCTATCGTGGAGGTTCCTCGGGAGCAGCACACTCACCCCCCTGGCCCCTGAGTGTTTCTACAGCATGAGGAAGAGCCGGCAATATTGACCCAAGACACTCACGAGCCGCTTTAGGACTACCAGGCAGGTTGATAATCAAACAGCCCCCACGGATGCCACTAACCGCGCGACTCAACATAGCGTGAGGAGTCTTTTTAAGGCTCTCGGCTCTCATCACCTCAGCAAAACCAGGGGCAACTCTATCCACTACCGAGAGGGTTGCTTCGGGAGTAACATCTCTAGGACTAAGGCCAGTGCCACCTGTGGTGATGATTACGTCTACCTTATCTTCGTCCGCCCACTTAATCAGCTTCTCAGCAATAAGGTTCCTCTCGTCAGGGACAATATCGTAGTTTGCGATGTGAGCACCTATTTGGGAAAGTATCTCTCGAATAACCTCACCACTTCTATCCTGACGTTCGCCACGCCAGCCCTTATCACTAACCGTTAGTATTCCTACCTTAAACATGTTCTTCTCGTCTCATTTTGAACCGTTCGTCTTCCCCTGTCATTCTGAGCGAAGCGAAGAATCCTCCTCCTGTGCTGTTTGGGACAAAGACCCTTCGCTAGCCCCTTCGCTACGCTCAGGGCTTCGGCTCAGGGTGACGGTTGAGTCGGGCTTATTCCTTATTGAAATATCGAGGTTTTTTACCTCTCCAACGTCCTTCAATGTCGAAACCATAGCTAATAAGGCTTTGGCAATAATATCCTTTACAAAAGGTTTTATAAAGACCTGCTTGCCATTGACAAAAAGGTAGGTATCACCTTTAGCTTGGAGGATAAAATCCCTTTCTATGAAATCAGCTATTGCCTGGGTTTCACCTAATGAAAACTGGGGCACATTTATGTCCAGTGGCTCGTCACTGACTATAGCAGAGAGTATTTTAGGAGGACACACTAAATCCTCTCCTAGGTCTTTTCGGTACACTTCGATTTTAGGAGCTTTGCCCTTCTTGAATCCCTCGACCAGAACCAGGTCAAAATCACCGCCAATAACCCTCAAAATCTCTTCAATGTTAGAGTCATGATCCACACTTTTAACGAGAACAAGCTTGTCAGGTGAACTAATAACTACAGCATCACTGCCTGCTTGGGCAAATCTCGAGCTATCTTTCTCAGGCTTATCTATCTCCATACCACCTGGGCTGTGCTTTACAGTGGCCACTCGATATCCTCGTTTTTTGAACTCTGCAATCAACCTCTCAACAAGTGCTGTTTTGCCACTCCCTGATTTACCTACAATGGAAACAACTGGTACCATTTCCTAATCCTCCCTCTGAGATTGCTTCCCCTTCATGGAGTTTACCCTGAGCGGTATGAGATTCTTCGCTACGCTCAGAATGACAAAGGGCGAAGGGTTCAAGGTCGCAATGACATTTCTTCGCTCCAATCCAACATCTGCACTTTGACCATATCCCCTGCCTTAGCCCCCCTTGTATTTTCAGGGATAATAGCCAAACCATTTGCCTTCGCCATCGATGTAAGGATTCCTGAACCCTGCGGCCCGGTAAGCCGTGCATGATACTGTTCACCATGCTTCGTAACCATTACTCTGGCGAAAATGCGGCGCCCATCGGTGTTCCTTACATCATTCTCAATAACTGCTTGAACAGTTGGCTTGGCCAGATTTTTCTTCCCCATCATCTTCAGGATAGCTGGGCGGGCGAATTGCTCAAAGGTAACCATAGAACTAACGGGATTGCCTGGCAGGCCTAAGTGAAGCACCCTTTTCTCCCCATTTTTAATCACCCCAAAAGCAGATGGCTTTCCTGGCTTCATAGATACTGTCCAGAGGGCAATCTCCCCACGCTTTGCTAGAACATCCTTTACCACATCGTAATCTCCCAGAGATACACCACCGGAGGTAATGAACATATCTGAATCCAGTCCCTGGTCAAGCTTTTCATTGAGTGACTCAACAGAATCACGCCCTATGCCAAGAACTTTAGGGACCCCCCCATAACGTAGGACTTGGGCAGCGATGGTATAGGAATTACTGTTATAAATCTTTCCCGGAGGCAATGGCTGGTCAATATCTACAAGCTCATCACCAGTGGCTAGAACTGAAACAACCGGGCGGCGAATAACCAGAGCAGTAGAACGTCCTAGAGAAGCTAACACACCTATTTCCGAGGGGCGCAGTAGAGTTCCTTTGTGCAAAATTAGCGCATCCCTGGCAATGTCCTCTCCCTTACGTCGAACATTTAATCCCTTCTCTACCTGACGCAATATACCAATCTGGGATGAGTTGCCCCCAGATGCCCTTCGTGCCACTTCATCAGTATCCTCAAATTGCACCACAGCATTAGCTCCTTTGGGTAATGGTGCTCCTGTCATAATGCGAATGGCTGTCCCTGGCTTGACTTCCTTGTCAGGTAAAGAGCCGGCAGCAACTTCGCCGATAACAGGAAGAATCTTTGGCGACGACCTGCTTGCGCCATATGTATCCTCAGCTCTTACGGCAAAGCCATCCATAGCAGAATTATCTACTGGAGGAATATCAATGGTGGAATAGACGTCCTCAGCCAGAACCTGACCTAAACAATCCAGGATAGACTTCTCTTCCGAGTCCAGAACTTTGACGTAGCCCAGAACCTTTTCTAAGGCTTCCTCAACTGAAATCATCGAGCTAATTATAGTCCAGCACCTTCTCCCTTTGCCAGTATATTGGCTCGAAGCTGTTTAGCAAACTGGCAATCCTATTATACAACTCATAGTTTACCTGCTTCACTAAAGAGAAAAATTCTCTGCTGCCTAAGAATTATAGTCTTCTGCATAATCTCGTATAAAATCCCTCTCCCTTGAAGGGAGAGGCTAGGTGAGGGTGAATTTTCCCCTCTCTCTAATTCTCTCCTGTCAAGAAAGGGAGAATCGTAAGGAATTTTGCGACCGACTATAAATATTTCTTAAGTTCCGAGACCGGCTGAAATTAGTTGTTGGAAATGTTTGCTAATTTAGATACAATGCCATCATAGACATTAGAGAAAAGATTTTAGGATTGCCCACCTACTCTCAAGAGCTAGTCCTTAAATGAGGGTGTTTAAAAATGTAGTGCGAGGCTTTAGCCTCGTGCACGACCCTAAAGGGTCGCACTACGAAAATCTTGGGGGTGAATGGGTATTAAAATTGAATGAGGCGAATCTAGTTTTGAATCTGAGGCAAAATTAAACAGTCCTTAATTTAAAAAGAAAAAATGAAGATAGTGTATTTAATTCTGAAAGACGACCTAACTATAAAATAACAGAGGAGACTAAAGTATGCGTATTGTCAGAAATGTCTTCTCGGGAATCTTTAGCTTTGTATTAGTTGTTGTTCTGATCATCTTGGGCATTGTAGTCACCGTAAACCTCACCATCCTCAATCCCGACTTTATCATCTCCGAACTCGATAAATCAGATGTCTATTCAATCCTCGTTGACCAGGTGAAAAAGCAATTGCCACAGGAAGAACCTTACATAGCTCAAATTGTAGATGAAACCATCACCGACCTTGAGCCCTGGTTCAAGGAGCAGGTTGATGTTGTTATCTATAAAGGTAATACCATCACACTGATATATGACATATTTGTGGGGCAGCTAACCTTATGATGTCCTGCACCTTTAGCTTGACTAATCTTGCCCTTGTCCCACCACCACACCAGACGTATTCATTGTTCAAGGCCTGTTGATCCAGATACACAGGCAGCTTCCTCCTGTGCCCCACGGGTGGTATGCCTCCAGTTGGGTAGCCAGTAGCCTTTTCTGCAATTTCATCCGAGGCAAGTTTTATTGATTTTGAGTGGGAGCAGGATTCAAGCTTGTGCCTGCTCACATTACAATCAGCTCTCACTATAGCTATTAATGGCTTTGAATCCTGGTTAACAAAAACGAGAGTTTTTACAATCTTATCCAGAGGTATATCGGTAACCCTGGATGCCTCAGAGGCATGATGGGTAGATTTTTTCCCCAGAAATTCAAACTCAATTTTGTTTTGGCGTAGAAATGCCGCCAGATTTAGATAATCCAGAAGTTTGAACGCCTGCACCAGAAGAAATTGTTGTAGATGAAGTATTAGCGGAGGTTCTTGTAGAGGAAGATAATCCTACTATAATTGAGGTACC
>JAUWHW010000006.1 GCA_030605665.1 Dehalococcoidia bacterium
CAACCGTCAGCTACGTTTAATCGCCCTAGAGGTCCTACACGATACATACCACCAGGGTACCCCAGTTTCTTGTAATAAGGGAATTTGAGGTAAGACCAGTCCTCCACCCTTTCTTCAATTATGGAAAGATAATTTTCAGGAGCTATATCGTCCTCTAGGGTGATACCTTGGCTATCTTTCAATCTGAGTTTCCCATCATAATACTCAACATCACCATTACTATTTACGAGTCCAAGGTAGCCAGTGCCAAAATTAGCAAAGCTGGCAGCCTCCTCCCTATGTTGAGCATAATAACCCTTGATCAGGTCAATAGCAAACTGGCAGTCAGCGATAATATCATCCACCTGGGTTAGAATCTCATCGCGCTTATCAAGGCCAAGAGCCTTATTCATCCCCCCAGGAATAGCAGCATTGGGATGAACTCTCTTATCCCCGAGCATCTCTATTATTTTCTGACCGAAAGCACGAATCTTTATTCCCTTTCTGGCGATTTCAGGTTTTTCAGCAATAATACCCATGATATTTCGCTTAGCTGGGTCAGCATCCATGCCGAAGAGCAGGTCAGGGCTAGCCAGGTGAAAAAAATGAAGCGCATGGGACTGAACAATCTGCGCCATATGAATTAGCCTGCGCAGCATCTCTGCTGTAGGTGGCAGCTTTACCCCCAAAATGACATCTCCAGCTTTAGCTGAGGCGAGGTGGTGACTTACAGGGCAAATACCACAGATTCGGGCAGTAATGAGCGGCATCTCCCAAAACAACCGCCCCTCACAAAACTTCTCAAATCCCCGCACCTGAGTAACATGAAGCCTGGCTTTGTCCACGTTACCTTTATCGTTAAGGTGGATGGTTACCTTGCCATGTCCCTCTATCCGGGTAACCGGCTCAATAACAATCTTTTTAGTCATAATACTCCCCTCCATCTAAAACCTTAATCAAACCTCATTATCTCGCTCGGGAGCACCGGAATTCTGCCTTCTAGAAGCTCAGATAAGGCATAGTGAATAGCTTCAGGGCTGGGCGGGCAACCAGGAACATAACAATCAACCTTAACTACCTGGTTTATTGGCTTAACTTTTATCAGCGGGGGTATATCTTCCGAACAGGGAATCTTACCATCTTTGGTACTCTCAGTATTATAATATCTCTGAAGAACCTCTTCAGTGCTGAATAGGTTACGCATACTAACTATCCCACCGAAACAAGCACAATCACCCCAGACCATCAGTATCTTGCAATTGGCACGCAAGTTTTTAGCTACTTCTTCATCATGAGCATTGCCCACTGCTCCTTCAATAATCCCCACATCAACTGGTGAAAATTCCTTAATATCAGTTATGGGCGTAGCGGTGAGTTCTATTGCATCTGCCAGATCAATAAGCACCTCATCCAAATCCAGAAAAGACATATGACATCCAGCGCAAGCATCCAACCACGCTGTAGCGACTTTTATCTTTGCCACCATTAACCTCCTAACTTAGGTTAAAATCACGTCCTAAGCTTTTGGAAAGCTCTATTAATATTTCCTGGTCTTGGGGCATACCTTCTTTAGGCTGAAGCACCCGTTTTGATTCGATGACCCTCCCATCCATGGTCACATATTTACCCTCCCTTTCCGCCCAGATCAGCGAGGGCAGAACTACGTCAGCTATAGACGTAGCACGAGAGTGATAACTCGCCTGCACCACCAGGAAATCTATCCCTTCAAGCCAGCTCAATAGTTCCTCGTCCTCTTCTTCGTCAGCGAGGAGGAGATAGAGCCCCTTCGGCTTGTCTTGCTTTATACCTCTGCCTGCCAACCCCAGCTCCCAGGCACCACGACTATTAACACGGCGTTTAAGCGAGATAACCCTCAGCCTACCCTCCACCCGATTCCCTGTTAAATCAGCTAAATTGAGAAGGGAAGTAACAAGACTTGGATCATTTCTCTGCAGCAACCCTTCTCCATAGATGATAATCCCACGCTTAGCTCGGCCATACATCTCTGCTGCTAACTCCAGTTTCTCCTTCTCTATGCCTGTAGCCTTGCTCACTTCGCCTGTCTTGTACCGGCTTAGAGACTGGATAAGCACTGCTCTTGCCCCCTCCTGCCAAGTCAGGCCATTATCAATAATGATCTTAGCTAAACCATTAAGGAGAACCTCTTCACTACCCGCCTCGGGTTTAAGCCAAAGGTCAGTCCAAAGAGGAAAAACATCCCTAGAGGAGTTTATTACTATCAATTTTGCCTTACTTTGGCTCACTGCTCGACGCACCAGAGTGCCAATGATAGGATGTGTCCTCTCAACATCGGCTTCGGCAATAATAATGCAATCTGCCTCCAGTATTTCCTCAATAGGACACTCAATGTCCAATCCCCTCCCGCTGTCATGGAACTGCCTGATGCCCTCGGCAATTAGGCGATAATCTCTCCCGTCCAGGGTGTCAATCCAATCACTACCCATGACCTCACAGACAAACTTTTGAAACAGCGAAAGCGTTTCATTAGCACACCTTGTTGAGATTATACCAGCAAAACTCCCTCTTAGCCCTACCAATTTCTCGGCGGCTTCCTCTATCGCCTTATCTAAAGCACATTCCTCCAATTGCCCTTGCCTGCCTCGTATTAACGGAGAGGTGACTCGCGGACAGATTTCACGAAGCAGTTCAAAACGTCCCACTCTGCACAGTGGCCCTCTTGGCTCTGTTAACCTTGGCGCTTCAATCCTCACCAGGTTATTGTCCTTCACCAGCACATTCAGTTCACAGCCAACTCCACAAGCAGGACAAACAGTCTTTATCTGTTGACACTCGTCCGTTTTGCCTTTGTAAAGACTGAGTTTGCTGAAAATGGCACCGGCGGGACATGCCTGAGCACAAGCACCACAGGAAGTGCAAGATGATTCACCCAGTGGTTGCTCCAAGTCGGCAGACACCACTGTTCTCCAGCCACGCTTAGCAAAATCCAGGGTATGGTTTGCCTCTACCTCACTACATATCCGAATGCAGCGGCCACAAAGAATACAGCGGTTATGGTCAATTACCAGATAATCACTTAATGAATCCACAGGTAGAGAAGGAAAGCTATAAGGATAACGCACGTTGTCCATCTGATATCGATAGGCCAGTTTTTGCAGCTCACAATCTCCGCTTTGCTCGCAGAACATGCAGAAATGATTGCGCTCGGTGAAGATGAGCTCCAATATCTGGCGACGATATTTCTCCAACTGCTCAGTGTGAGTTTTCACCGCCAGTCCATCTCTGGCAGGGTAGGTACAGGCAGGAACTGGCCTCCTTTCCCCTTCAATTTCCACTACACACATCCGGCATGCCCCGACATCATTTATTCCGTCAAGGTGGCAGAGGGTAGGTACATCAATACCGTTAGCCTGACAAATTTCTAGAACCGTGTCTCCCTTCTTCCCTTTAACCTGCCTATCGTTGATTGTCAAGGTTATCTCATCCATGGCTACCCTCTAACCTCAAGGTCACATCTCAGGCATCTAGAGGCCTCTTCTCTGGCTTGCTCCTTAGTATAGCCCAATGTTACCTCGCAAAAGGAGGTCTTCCTTTGCTTTGGTTCAACATTCAAAATCATAACCCTACTTTTCTCCTCGACCTCCTCCTCTACCGCAGGAGGAATCTCAAAAGCCTTTTCATCCTCCCTTTCCACTCTAGGAGCAAGTTCCGCTCCCTCGAGATACCTCTTGATTGAACAAGCCGCTCTTTGCCCAGCAGCCACTGCCTCTATCCCACTCTTGGGGCCGGTTACCACATCCCCCCCAGCGAAAACCCCTTCCTTGTTGGTGACAAGCGTCCTTGGGTCTACGGTAATCCGGCCACCTCTCCCCAGCCCGATCCCATCCCCTTCCTTTATAAATGATGTATCGGGGGATTGACCAATAGTCAAAATAATCGTATCCCCCTCAATTACAGAAGTTGTATCCTCATAGAAGGTAGGATTAAACCTACCCTCATCATCAAAGACCGCCCTGACCTCCATCACCTCTAACCCTGCCACCTTCCCATCCTTGGATAATATCCGCCTTGGGCCTCTGGAATGAGTAATACTAATCCCCTCCTCAAGAGTTTCATTGATCTCCCACTCCCATGACGGCATCTCATCACTCGATTCAAGACAAACTATCTTCACCGCATCCGGGGCGAGGCGGAGGGCAGACCTAGCTACATCCATAGCTACATTGCCCCCACCAATAACAATGACAGTTTTCCCCAATTTCACCTCCTCCCCCAGATTTATCCTTCTCAGAAACTCAATCCCTTGATAAACACCGTCTAACTCCTCACCAGGAATATCCAATCTGACCCCTTTATGAGCGCCTGTAGCAATGAAAACGGCATTATAACCCTGCTTGAAGAGAAGGCTTACATCATCAACCTTGGTGTTCAGCTTTATCTCCACTCCCATTTTCTCTATTACCTTGATCTCCCTTTCAATAAGCCCCTGAGCAAGCCTGTATCTTGGAATTCCCACGGTAATCATTCCACCGGCTACAGGAAGTAAATCAAATACCGTAACCTGATACCCCTCCCGAGTAAGGTCATAAGCTGCTGAGAGCCCCGCTGGACCAGCTCCAATGATGGCTACCTTTTCCTTCCTCCTCTCTTTCACCTGAGGAACATATTCAACCGCATGCTCAAATACCCAATCGGCGACAAATCTCTTGAGATGCCTGATTGCCATAGGGTCATCAACTTGACCGCGACGGCACTTTGCTTCACAGGGGTGATGGCATATCTTTCCACAGATGGAAGGGAAAGGAAGTCGCTGCCTAATTAAATTATAGGCATCCTCAAATTCCCCCTCTTTTATCAGGGCGATATATCCAGGGATATCGAGTTCAACAGGACAGGTATGCTGACAAGGGGATCTGAATAGGGCTTGGCAAACAGCAGCCGGGCACCTCTTATCAATGATATGGGCCTCAAATTCATCTCGGAAATAACGCAGCGCAGTTAAAACTGGGTTAGGGGCTGTGTTCCCGAGACCACAAAGAGAGGTTGCTTCAATCATCTCCGCTAATTCTTCCAAAGTATCAAGGTCTCCCATTGAGCCCTTGCCTTCGGTTATCTTGGTGAGGATTTCAAGCATCTTGGGAATGCCAGCCCGACAAGGGGTACATTGACCACATAACTCCTCCCTTGTGAAATCAAGGAAGTATCTTGCCATGTCTACCATGCAGGTATCCTCATCCATCACAACAAGCCCGCCTGAGCCCATAATTGCCCCCAGTTTAGGGATGGACTCATAGTCAACAGGGACGCTCAGGTGCTGACGAGGGATACAGCCTCCGGAAGGCCCACCTATTTGCACAGCTTTAAATTTCTTTCCCCCTGGAGGTCCCCCACCTATGTCGAGAACTATCTGAGACATAGGGGTTCCCAAAGGAACCTCAACTAGCCCTGAGTTTGTTACCTTACCAGCCAAGCAGAAGGTCTTTGTACCCTTGCTTTTTTCAGTGCCAACACTGGCAAACCAATCAGCTCCCTTCAAAATAATAAGAGGTATGCTTGAAAGAGTTTCCACATTATTGAGAACAGTTGGCTTGCCGAAAAGTCCTACCTCGGTAGTGCGGGGGCGTGGGAGGCTCTTTGGCATCCCCCTCTTTCCCTCTATGGAAAGGGTCAGGGCGGTAGACTCACCACAGACAAAAGCTCCAGCACCGGGGAATATATCTACGGAGAACTCAAAATCGGTGCCCAGGATATTCTTTCCAAGAAGCCCACATTCTCGGGCTTGGGCAATGGCGTGGCTTAGAGTCTCCACCGCCAGTGGGTACTCTGCTCTTACATATATATAACCCTGTTTGGCGCCTATAGCATAGCCTCCAATAGCCATACCCTCAATTACTGAATGAGGGTTCCCCTCCAGAACACAGCGGTTCATGTAAGCACCAGGGTCTCCCTCATCTGCATTGCAAATTACATATTTTACGTCACCTCGCGCACGATATGATGCCATCCATTTTCTTCCGCAAGGAAAACCAGCCCCACCCCTCCCACGCAAACCAGATTTGCTGACCTCTTCAATAACCTCCTCCCGGCTCATCTCAGTCAAAACCCTAGCCAGCGCCTGATAGCCATCACGGTCAATATATTCCTCAATCCTCATTGGGTCGATGTCTTGATTGACAAGTATCCTTCTTACCTGAAGTGTAAAAAATGGCGTACTCTCATCTATAACCCACTCTTCAACAGCCCTCCCCCCTTGGAGATGCTGCTCGACAATTCGGGGAATCATGTTCGGGGCTAGTTCCTTGTAGATCACACGCCCATTCTGAGGATGAATAACTGTGGCTACAGGCTCCCAATTGCATAATCCGATACAGGCTGATTGTGATACAATCGCATCTATCTTCCTAGCCTCTATCTCTTTAAGGAGGGTATCTAAAATAACCTTTGCTCCTGCGGCTATGCCACATGTTCCCATATGAACGATAACACGAACCTTGCTTTCACGAACCCGCATATCCTTTTGAATTTCACCTCTCCACCTTCCCAATTCATCCACAGATTCTAGCCTTTTCACTTTAACCTCCCACTACTCATACTGCGCCAATATCCTTTTCAACTTAGTGGGGCTAACACGCCGATAAACATCACCCCCGATGGCCATTACCGGGGATAGCCCACAGCAGCCCAGGCAGCGGACTGTCTCCAGGGAAAATTTACCATCAGCGGTAATACTTTCAGGCTCAAGCTCATACTCCTTCTTCAAGGTATCGAGAATCCTCTGTCCTCCCTTGACATAGCAACTGGTGCCCATGCAGACCTGAATAACATACTTGCCCTTGGGCACCATGGCGAAGAAGTGATAGAAACTGACTATCCCGTATACTTCACTGATGGGGATCTTCAGGTCCCTGGAAATAGTCTTCAGCACCACCGCGGGTAGATAGCCAATTAACCCTTGCGTGTGTTGCAGCACGCGAATAAGGGCACCAGCTTGACCCCCAGTATCATCAATCACTTTCTGAATCTCTGCGAAAATCCTCCCCGCGTACCCAGCGCCGATTTCCCTCTTCCGGAGTACCTTTGCTTCACTTTGTTCCATGTCCTACCCCTCCTTCACAGGCTAGGTATTAAGTCTGTTGGTTAAGTTTGCATACTGATTAGCCAGGGGAATTAAACCCCTTGCCACGGAGTTTTATCTCTATTGGCTCATCCTGGCCCCACCTCTTGTAAACTCGGCAGTATTGACAGATGTCAGTGTCATCGCCTTTTGCTCCATAGTCAAAAAGCTTACAATATGTTCCTTCTACCTCCCAGCAGGGCAGAGACCGATATTTAAACGCAGGGCACTCGTTTCTCACTTCTTCCGGACAACGGAACATCTCCCAGCAGGGCGTCTTTCCCTCCCAGAAGCCCAAACGCGGTTCCACCAAGAGCTTTCCCTTTGCTTCTTCGATGACCTTCTCTATCTCAGCAACCTCCTCTACAGTTGTAACACCTGTAAGAATCTCTTCCACCTGTTCAATTACTTTCGGCTTCATTGCCTTTCCCTCCTTTCTTACCATTTATTTGAGTCTCTAAGCTCCCTAGATTGTGAGTTACCTTCCTTCCCCACTGATTAGCCAATGGGATTAAACCCCTTGCCATGGAGTTTTATCTCTATTGGCTCACCCTGGCCCCACCTCTTGTAAACTCGGCAGTATTGACAGATATCAGTGCCATCGCCTTTTGCCCCATAGTCGAAAAGCTTACAATATGTTCCTTCTACCTCCCAGCAGGGCAGAGACCGATATTTAAACGCAGGGCACTCGTTTCTCACTTCTTCCGGACAACGGAACATCTCCCAGCAGGGCGTCTTTCCCTCCCAGAAGCCCAAACCAGGCTCTATCATGATTTTCCCCTTGGCTTCCTGGATGGCCTTCTCTATCTCAGCAATCTCCTCTACCGTGGAAACACCTGTAAGAATCTCTTCCATCTGTTCAATTACTTTCGGCTTCATTGCCTTTCCCTCCTTTAGTACTATTCTCAGTGTTCATTTATATTTAACCATGCTGGGAATCCAATGCCATCCGTATTAGTGCCTATTTTTATCTTTGCCAAAATGCAGACGACCCCGCACTGGGTAAGCCTCTATAACTAGGCATCCCCGCCTAGAGGTTGCCTTTATCGGGGCGCTATAGGTTGAAGACATAAGTGTGATAAACTATAATTGTATTCGGAGGCATATTATGGGTAGGATCAAGATCCTCCTTGCTGACGATCACATAGTAGTGCGGCAAGGTACTCGCCAGCTTCTGGAACGTGAGCGTGATATGGAGATCATCGCTGAGGCTGGCGATGGCGAGGAGGCAGTCCGGTTAACAATCCAACTTAAGCCTGATGTGGTTATTATGGATGTGGCTATGCCTAAACTGAGTGGCATTGAAGCTACCAGGCAGATTAAAGAACTGTTACCCTCAGCTATCGTGTTGGTCCTCACTGGATATGATTATGATGAGTATATTTTCAGCCTGTTGGAAATAGGCGCTGCTGGCTATCTACTGAAGGATGTAAGCGGCGATGAGCTGATTGGCGCTATCCGAGCAGTGTACGCCGGGGAGCCAGTGCTCCACCCCGTAGTTATTCGCAAGTTGCTGACCCACCTCAAATCGCAGTCTGCCAAGCCTGCTGAACCCCATCCTCTGGACCTCCTGAGCGAACGCGAGATGGAAGTGTTGAAGATGGCAGCAAAAGGCATAAGTAATAAGGATATCGGTAAGGTGCTCTTCATCAGTGTGCGCACCGTTCAAGCTCACATGAGAAGCATCTTCAATAAGCTGGGAGTAGGCTCCCGCACTGAGGCGATAGTATATGGCCTGAGAAGGGGTTGGTTTACCCTAGAAGACCTCCCTTGACAAATCGAGTATTTTGAGGCTGTACTAATGAAAATTGTGCGCAATCCCCATTTTTGGCTGATCCTGATCTTGTTTGGGATTTGCAGCATCCTTCACTATGCTGAGCAGATAAGCATCACAGGCGCAGTGCCTCCTAGCTTTCACTTTGGGTTGAGCCGGCACGCCTTGGACCGTATTCTTTTCTTGCTGCCCATAATCTATTCCGGCTTTGTCTTCGGGCTAGTTGGGGGGCTGGCTACCTGCTTTGCTGCCTTACTCGTTATGTTGCCCAGAGCTATTCTTATCTCGCCTGTTCCTCTAGATGCTCTTCTTGAGACAAGCAGCATCCTTGTGATAGGTACGCTAGTTTGCTTGTGGGTTTGGACACGAGCTAAGGAGAGAGCAAAAACCCAAGCGGCCTTAGCAGAATTGCAGTCAGCCCACAAGATCCTTCAGCATTGGGCTCAGCTTGCGAGGAGCGATGAAAGACGACTGAATATACTTAACGCCATCTCCAGTATGCTATGCGGATCCCTAGAACTTGAGGGACTCTTCCGCAAATCCACTCACATGGTGTCAGAGCTAATGGAGGTAGAGGTTACCCTGATGTTTTACATAGATGAGGAAACCCAGGAACTGAGGCTGGTTGCCTATGAAGGTGTATCTGATGAATTCGCCCGGGCCGTGGACAGGATAAAAATTGGCGAGGGCATTTATGGGGAGGTAGCCAAGACAGGCCAGCCTATGGTAGTGGAAGATGTCCCACATGACTCCAGGCTAACCAGGCCTGAGTTCCAGAAGATGCAAATCCGGGTCCAGCTCGTTGTGCCATTGATTTTCAGACAACACGTTAGCGGTACGATTTGTGTGGCTATGCGCCGCCCAAGGCAATTTACCTCTGATGATATACACCTGCTTACCGCCGTTAGCACCCAGATAGCCACTGCTATTGAAAGTGCCCGTCTCTATGAGAAAGAGCGCCTTGTGGCACAAAAGTTGGCTGTGTCAGAGAGAAACTATCGGCGGCTATTTGAAAATGCCAGCGATGCCATCTGGACTCACGATCTTGTAGGCAATATCATAGCCGCCAATAAAGCAAGCGAAGAACTTACTGGATATAGTGTAGAGGAATTGACAAAAATGAACGCCAGAGATTTCCTGTCAGATGAAAGCCTCGCTCTCGCCGGTCACCTTCGGCGCAAATTATTCCAAAAGGAAACTGTGGAGCAGCCCTACGAGCAGCGCTTAATCAAGAAGGATGGGACAGAGGCCATTCTAATGGTGGCCACCAGTTTAGTCACAGAGAACGGAAAGCCCAGCGGCTTCCAGCATATAGCCAGAGACGTGACTAAAGAAAGATGGATGCAGGATAACTTGCGGCATTATCTCCAGCAGATTACTAGGGCTCAGGAAGAGGAACGCAATCGCATTGCCAGAGAACTTCACGATGATACTGCTCAAGCTCTTTATGCCCTCACCCGCCGGGTGGATAACTTCGTTCGAAGTAATAGTAATTTGCCAGTAAACAATGCTGCGTTTTTAAAGGACTTGGGCGAACAGATTGGCAAGGTTTTGCAAGGTGTGCGCCGCTTCAGTCAAGACCTGAGGCCATCTATATTGGATGATTTAGGTCTGCTGGCAACATTACGCTGGCTAGTGGGTGAGCTGAAGGAACGATGTGGAATAGAGGCAGATTTGAGAGTGCTCGGCGTTGAACGACGTCTGGCACCACACGTAGAGTTAATGCTCTTTCGCATCGTTCAGGAGGCGTTAAGGAATATCGAGAGGCATGCTGAGGCCTCAAAAGTGAAAGTCGAGACGAACTTTGGCGAAGGCGAAATAAGGGTATCTATTAGCGATAATGGTAAAGGCTTCAAATTATCAGGAGATTTAGGAGATTTACCTCGCGCAGGTAGGCTTGGTCTCGCTGGAATGGAGGAGAGGGCGCGGCTACTAGGTGGTAAGCTAAGAATTCAAACCGAGCCAGATAAAGGCACTACAGTGATGATAGAAGTACCAATATAGCCATTGAATAGTTTCTCCGAGGGTGTTCCTTCTAGTAGGAGCCATTGACACAGCCTACACTATCACATCACCCGTCGCAGGGCGTCTTCAGTACCAGACGACTCACCACTGCACAGAAGTCCACTTTGAGCAGTACACCTCTTCCCTAACGGAACTAGGGGATGCTAGTAATTCTGAAGTATCTGAGAACCCATAGCCTTACAATTTGCCAAAATAGTGACGCTAGGCTAAATTCTTCCATACTAATCATGTTTAGGGCCAAAGAATAATATTTGAAGCGGCTACTAACCGTCTAGATTTTTGTTTGACTATTTGTTATACTCCTTTAGCTTCAAATCTAGTGTTTCGCAAGTGTCTTAATCAATATAATAAAGCAGTCATTGAGCTTTTCAGAAGCTTAGTAATAAGAATGAGGGTGTTTAAAAATGTAGTGCGAGGCTTTAGCCTTGTGCTGCACGACCCTAAAGGGTCGCACTACAAAATTTGGAGGTGAAGAATTTCCGGGATAGTCAAGACAAATCTGAATCCAAAGCTAGAGCAAAATTAAACAGCCTAAAGAATAAATAGGAGGTAAAATGGAGAAACCAGATGTATTAATTATAGGTGGCAGTGCTGCAGGTATTGTTACTGGTATGACAGCAAGGAAACACTACAAGGAAGTCAAGATAACCATTATTCGGAAGGAGAGGGAAGGACAGGTATTAATTCCCTGTGGCCTTCCTTACATCTTTGGAACAGTGGGAGCACCGGAAAAAAACATAATACCAGATACGCTGCTTATAGCAAACAACATTGATCTAATTGTTGGTGAAGCCACTTCTATAGACAGGGAGGCGAAAACAGTTACCACCGCAAGGGGCAAGTCCATAGGATATAAAAAGTTGGTCTTAGCTACTGGAGCAACACCAATCATAATTCCTATACTGGGCACTAAATTAGAAAATGTTTTCTATGCCATAAAGGATGTAGATTACTTAAACGGGTTGCTTAAGACGTTAGACGGGGTTAAAGATGTAGTCATTATTGGAGGTGGATTTATAGGTCTTGAGTTTGGCGATGAATTCAGGAAAAGAGGACTGAGTATCACCATTATAGAAATGTTACCCCATTGCCTTCAGCTTGTCCTCGATGAAGATTTCTGCACTTTAGCAGAGAATAAACTAAAGGAAAAAGGGATAAATACAAAGACAAATGCTCGAGTAGACGCAATTTTGGGTGAGAAAAGAGTTACTGGAGTCAAGCTTGCTGGTGGGGAGGAATTAAAGGCAGATCTGGTATTCATGTGTATCGGAGCACGCCCCGAAACTGAACTAGCTCAAAAAGCTGGGCTTCAAATAGGGGAGACTAAAGGGATATGGGTTGATGAATATGGCAGAACAAGTAATAAAGACATTTTCGCCGTTGGAGATTGCGCTGAGAAGAGGTCTTTCTTCACTAAAAAACCTTCTGCTTTAAGACTTGCTTCTATCGCTGCAAATGAGGGCAGGATTGCTGGTGCCAACCTACTTGAATTAAGAAGGAGAAATGAAGGCACAATTGGAAGTTTTGCCACTACTATAGGGGATTTAGGTATAGGCATGGCAGGTCTTTCCGAGGCAGGAGCAAAAGCAGCAGGTTTTGATTTTGTCACGAGCGAAGTTAAAACTCCTGATAAGCACCCAAGCTCTATACCAGGCGCTAAAGAGCTTAGAATGAAACTGATGTTCGAGAAAGCAAGTCACGAAATCCTGGGTGGTGAAGTTTGCGGTGGCTCAACCGTGGGGGAGACCGTTAACATCCTAGCTGCTTTGATACAAAACAGGATGACAGCTAACGAAGTTGCCACTTTTCAATATGGCACCCATCCTTTCTTGACTCCTTCGCCTATACCTTATCCCATTGCGAATGCTGCAGAGGCGGCGCTGGTTAAACTGCGATGCTTCACGCCATTATAGCCATGAGTTGTAAGACCCTCTTTGTACTTATACCTTCCTAAAGAATTGATACACATCAAGTACTAAATAAGGGAGAGCAAATGGAAAATAAAATCATTGAAAAACGAGACATGGCCTCATTCATCAATAACCTCACCAATTCAGAAGCGGAAGTAATAGGACCGAAGAGGAAAGATGGCAAGTATGCCTTTGACAAGCTCGCTGATGCCAGCGAGTTATGCCTCGATTACGATACCACGCTGTTGCCACCAAAAATGTATCTCCTGCCTCCAAAGGAAACGCTTATTAGGTTTGAATTAGGTAAAGAAACTAAAGTTGAGCCAGTCATTGAGGATAAGCCAATAACTCTCTTTGGAGTTCACCCTTATGACATTAAAGCCATTGAGCTTTTAGATGCGGCATTTTCCGCTACTAATCCTGATATTAACTACCTCTCTAGAAGGGAGAAAGCCACTATCATTGGTGTTGATTGCTTAAATCCCAACCCCAATGCTTTTTGCGCCAGCTTAGGCACAGCTACCACCGATACTAGCTTTGATTTGATGCTAACTGATATTGGCACCAATTATGTTGTGGCTATTGGCACCAGCAAAGGAGAAGAACTACTCAAGAAGTATGCTGTAACAAGAGAGGCAAGCCAAGCAGAATTGGCACAGCGTGACGGTGAGCGGCAAAAGGCACTGGCCAAGTACAAAGTAACTCTTAATGTGCCACCTGAAGAGCTACCCAAATTGCTGGATAAATCCTGGGATAGCCCTGTGTTTAAAGAAAGAAGCGAAAAGTGTCTTAGCTGTGGCTCCTGTGTTATGGTATGCCCTACCTGTTTTTGCTTCGATGTCCAAGATGATGTAGCTCTTAATCTCAAGCAAGGTGAGCGCTATCGCCAATGGGATGGTTGCATGTTAGTTGATTTTGCCTTGGTAGCCGGAGGAGCCAATTTCAGGAGGGATAAGGAAAGCCGATTCCGACACCGGATGTATCGGAAAGGAGAATATTTATGGGAGAGGTTAGGGAAATTAGGCTGTGTTGGTTGCGGAAGATGTGCCTCCGCCTGTCTTGCTGAAATTGCCAGCCCGGCTGAAACCTTTAATATGCTAAAGGAGCAGAGCAAATAAGATGATTACTCAAGCAATTCCTCAGACATTTATTTACCTACCCTACCCTGCTGAACTAATAAGAGTTGAGCCCATAGCCGAGAGAGAAAAACTCTTTGAATTTAAGCTGAGAGACGGAAAGGAGCTAGGTCACAAGCCAGGACAATTTGTTGAGATTTCTATTTTTGGTATTGGTGAAATGCCCGTTTCCGTCTCATCTTCGCCGACAAAGAAGGGTAGTTTTGAGCTGGCAGTACGGAATGTAGGCAGTGTAAGCAATGCCCTGCATAACCTAGACACAGGAGCTACAGTAGGTATCAGAGGACCTTTTGGCAACGGTTTCCCTGTGGAGGGTCTTAAGGACAAAGATATCCTGATGGTAGCTGGAGGCATAGGTTTATTCCCACTAAGGTCATTAATCAATTACATTTTGGACAAAAGAAGCGAATTTGGTAGGCTCATCATCTTATCAGGCTGCAGGACTCCGAGGGAGCGCGTGTTTGCCAATGAGCTTGATAAATGGCAAAAAAGACAAGATGTGGAGCTTCTCCAAACAGTGGACAGATCCGATGAAGAATGGATTGGAAATGTAGGTATGGTAACTACACTTTTCTGCAAAGTTGATGTAGTCCCCCAAAAGACCTTTGCCATCGTGGTAGGCCCGCCAGTGATGTATAAGTTTGTGGTAGCTGAATGCCAGAAAAAAGGCATCTCTGATGAGCAAATAATAATGTCTTTGGAGAGAAGGATGAAATGTGGCATAGGCAAGTGTGGGCATTGCCAGATTAACGGTGTCTATGTCTGTCAGGAAGGGCCAGTATTTACCTACGCTCAAATAAGGAAACTAAAGGAGTCCACTTAAATGAAACCAAAGTTAGGTTTTTTTGATTTTACTGGTTGCGAGGGCTGCCAGTTAGAGGTTCTCAATTTTGAGAACGAGTTGGTAGAGTTACTAAACCATGTAGATATCGTGAATTTCAGAGAAGCCATAGCAGAGAAGGGACAAGACTACGAAATAGCCTTCATCGATGGAGCCATTAGCACAGAATCAGACATATCTAGAATAAAAGAAATAAGGGATAAGGCAAAGATATTGGTAGCCATGGGAGCCTGTGCCTGCTTAGGCGGCGTCAATTGCCTCAAGAATTTCCGCTCTATGGAGGAAAATCTCAAGATAGTTTATGGTGAGTGTGCTGGATATTACAATACAATTCCAGCACGTCCCATCAGTGCGGTGGTTTCTGTGGAATATGAACTACCAGGCTGCCCTATGAATAGGCACGAGTTTATCAAACTAGCCAAGGCGCTGTTGTTGGGTAAAAAGTTCGAGCTGCCTAACTACCCCGTATGCGTAGAGTGCAAACTAGCCGAGAATATATGCGTATTCGAAAAAGGAGGATTCTGCTTAGGTCCGGTTACCAGAGCTGGCTGCAACGCTATCTGCATTAGCAATGGCCGCCGCTGCTGGGGTTGCCGCGGTACGGTAGATGACCCCAATACAAACTCGGAAAAGGAAATACTTCAAAAGCACGGATTAACTGTAGACGACATACTGAGTCAGTTCAGAATCTTTAATGGTTATTACCCGGAGGTATCAAAATGACGCAGCTAAACATCAATGTCCATCATGTAACTAGGGTAGAGGGACATGGCAACATTACTGTTAATGCCAAGGATGGCGAGATAAAAGAAATAACCTGGGCAATCACAGAGTCTCCCCGCTTCTTCGAAGCCATGCTCAGAGGCCTAAACTATGAAGACGTCACCTGGATAGCTCCCAGAATTTGTGGCATATGTTCCATAGCTCATTCCACCGCTTCCATTCAAGCAACTGAGGCTGCTTTCGGTGTTCAACCAAGTGAACAAACAATGCTTCTGCGCAAGCTTCTGTATCACGCTGAGACATTGCAAAGCCATGTGCTTCATTTCTACTTCCTGACAGCCCCTGATTTCTTGGGAGTGGGCAGCGTCTTCTCTTTAGTTAACACACATAAGGAAGTAGTTTTAAGAGCACTACGGCTGAAGAAGTTGGCTAACGATTTAGCCGATTTAATAGGTGGTAGGAAAACACACCCCAATTCCTGCGTTGTTGGTGGATTTGTCAAATTCCCTGAAGTTAGCGAATTAAAAACTATGCAGCAAAGATTAACTCAGGCAATGGACGACTTAAAAGAAACAGTCAAGCTATTCAAAGGACTAGAGATACCCGATTTTATCAGAGAAACGGAATATATAGCTCTTAAAGACTCCAAGGAATATGCTTTTATATCCGGAAGTATCGCTTCCACCGATACTGGCATTGCAGCGGTAACTGATTATCTCAACATAACTAATGAATTTTGCGTGCCTCAATCTACAGCTAAATTCAGCAAGCATAACCGTGATTCCTACATGGTGGGGGCTCTGGCACGGTTTAATAATAATTACTCCCAGCTCTTGCCTGAAGCCCAAAAGGCAGCTGAAGAATTGCAGCTAAAAGCAATCTGTCACAACCCATACATGATAACTCTAGCTCAAATTGTGGAATCAATCCACGCAGTTGAGGATAGTCTGAGGCTAATTGATCAAATTCTGGCGCGGGGGCTAAAGGAAGAGAAGCCAGATGTTAAAGTTAAAGCGGGAAGGGGTATTGGCGCAGTAGAAGCTCCTCGGGGAATTTTGTTCCATGATTATACCTATGACGGCAAAGGCATTTTAACCGAAGCTAACTGTGTTATTCCCACCAACCAAAACCACAATAATATCCAGAAGGATATGGAAACGTTAGTGCCACGCATTATTAACCAGCCACAAGAGGAGATAACTCACATGTTAGAAATGCTGGTGCGTGCCTATGACCCCTGTATTTCTTGCTCCACCCACCTCCTGGAAGTAAAATTTGTTTGATAGCCAAAAGAGCAACAATGCTGAAGGAGACAGCCCAAGCAAAGATTGTCATCTTAGGAATAGGTAATCTACTGCTCGGAGATGAGGGGATGGGAATCCATTTTGTACGGATGCTAAATGAGGATGACCTGGATTATGCTAACTTAGAAATCATAGAGGGGGGGATTTGCCCTGAGTTCGCATCCTTTGTTGAAGATGCTCACAAGTTAATCATAGTTGACGCTATTAAAGGGGGCAAAGTACCAGGAACGCTCTATCGCTTTAATATTGATGATGTGCTGATAGACTTGCCCATGAAATTATCCTTGCACCAGATGAGTGTGATAGATAGCCTAAAGATACTAAGGTTAGTAGGAAAAGAACCCAAAGATACCATCGTTATCGGCATCGAACCCAAGAATATAGATTGTGGATTAGAGCTTTCACCTGAGGTAAAAAGGGGATTAGCTGAACTCAGAAAAATAATGATGGAGGAGATTAAAAAAGCCGATAGCTGACAGCTATCAGTTGAAAGCTTTAGCTTATGAATGGCTAAGACAGAAGCTTTGCGGCTGGCTCATATCAGTGTTCGTGGTGTAGTTCAAGGAGTAGGCTTTAGACCTTTTGTCTACGGACTAGCTACTAAATATAATCTAAAAGGGTGTGTATACAATACCTCCGAGGATGTTAAGATTGAGGTAGAGGGAGAAACAGAGGCTATCAGGCAGTTCCAATTAGAGCTTAGGGCCAAAGCTCCTCCCTTAGCTCATATCGAAGATATAATCACTACCTACCACCCTCCCACTGGCTATAAAAAGTTTGACATCCGCCACAGCGTCGCTGAAGAAGGGAAATACCAACTCATTTCCCCGGATATTGCCACCTGCCAAACTTGTTTAAATGAACTGTTAA
Source organism: Dehalococcoidia bacterium (assembly GCA_030605665.1). The sequence continues at coordinate 17,656 of JAUWHW010000006.1, forward strand.
ATCCTGACGATAGACGCTATCGTTACCCCTTTACTAACTGCACCAACTGCGGGCCAAGATTCACCATAATTGAGAGCATGCCCTATGACCGCCCCAAAACTACTATGCGCCATTTCCAAATGTGTCCCCAATGTCAGGCTGAATATGACAATCCACTGGACCGTCGCTTCCACGCTCAGCCCAATGCCTGTCCCAAATGTGGTCCCAGGGTTGAGCTGGTTGATAAGCAAGGCAATCCTGTCATTGCGAGGAGCCCCGCGACAAGGCAATCTCCACTAGATGCCATAGCCATTGCCAGTCAGCTTTTAAAAGAAGGGAAAATCGTTGCCATTAAAGGCTTGGGGGGATTCCTCCTCGCCTGTGACGCTAGCAACGAAACAGCGGTTAAGACTTTGCGACAAAGGAAAAGACGCCCCTTCAAACCTTTTGCCATAATGGTGGCCAATATGGACGAGGTTAAAAAACACTGCTATGTACCATTGGAGGAGGAGAAATTGCTTGCCTCTCCGCAAAGCCCTATCGTGCTAATGAAGTGGAGGAGCGATTCATCTGTATCTCGGGAAGTAGCTCCAAATTTGCAGTACTTAGGAGTTATGCTTCCTTATACACCTTTGCACCACATCTTGCTTAGAGACACCCAATTGCCTTTAGTGATGACCAGTGGCAACCTCAGTGAAGAGCCCATCGCTAAAGATAACGATGAAGCCTTAAGAAGGCTTTCAGGAATCGCCGATTATTTCTTGATTCATAATCGGGATATTCATTCTCGTTATGATGACAGCGTAGCCATAGTGGAAAGGGGAGCGCACCAGCTTGTGAGGCGAGCTCGCAGTTATGCTCCCCACCCTATCACTCTGCCTTTTAAGACTAAGCAGGTGCTTGGCTGCGGTGCTGAAATGAAGAATACCTTCTGCCTGACCAGAGATAGCTATGCTTTTCTATCTCAGCATATTGGCGACCTGGAAAACTGGGAAACTATGGAGCATTTTGTTAGCACCATTTCCCTTTATAAAAGGCTGTTTCACATCCAGCCTGAGATTATTGCCTATGACCTGCATCCTGATTACCTTTCCACCAAGTATGCTCAAGAGCTAGGGAGATCCTTCGCTAACGCTCAGGACACTGTCTGCATAAAACTTATTCCCATACAGCACCATCACGCCCATATTGTTAGCTGAATGGCAGACAATGGGTTAGAAACCCCGGTTATAGGAGTTGCCTTTGATGGCACAGGGTTGGGCAGTGATGGACATATCTGGGGAGGAGAGTTCCTGGTAGCTGACTACCAAAGTTTTAATAGAATGGGACATCTGGAGTATCTACCTTTGCCCGGAGGAGATGCAGCCATAAAGAGACCTTATCGCACTGCCATCGGCTATATTCTTAGCCTTTTAGGAGAAAATGCCTTAAATGAACTAACCCTTAAGGAACGAGTTAATGAGGTTGAGGTTGGCATCATCAAGCGCCAAATAGAAACGAGGCTGAATTCACCATTAAACTCAAGCATGGGGCGTCTGTTTGACGCTGTATCAGCCTTGATAGGCATAAGAGATAAAATAGACTATGAAGGACAAGCGGCTATAGAGTTAGAGATGGCTGCCTATTCCTGTCATTGCGAGGAACAAGATTCCTCGCTTACACTCGGAACAAGCTCCGCAATCTCTGATGATAAGGAAAACTACCCCTACCACATAATAGAGGATAAGGGGATAAGGGTGGTAAAACTAGCCACCTTGCTCTCAGCCATAATTGGAGACTTAAGCCAAGGCACCCCTCAAGGGAGAATATCAATCAGATTTCACAACACCATAGCCAAAATGACAAACGAGATATGCCAAGTAATAGCTAACGAAACTGGCATTAAGCAAGTAGCCTTAAGTGGTGGCGTATTCCAAAATCGCTTACTGCTAAGAAAGACAGTTAACCTACTGGGAAACAATGGCTTCCAGGTGTTTACCCATAGGCAAGTGCCCTGCAATGACGGCGGTATCTCTTTAGGACAGGCAGTTATTGCCAATTTCGCTGAATAAGCTTCCGAGATAATAGATCACAAAGGTCAAATCGTGATCCAGCCCAGATAGAATGGTGGATACCTCAAAGTATGGAGTTATCTTTCATTTTAACTTTGGGACAGGCTTTGGCAGTTTTTTTCTGTCATTGCGAGGAGCTTTGCGACGAAGCAATCTCGTAGGGTTGGGGCTCGTCCCCAACCACTAAGGCGGGGATAAACCCCGCCACTACAAAGTGACATTGCCACGCCTTT
>JAUWHW010000015.1 GCA_030605665.1 Dehalococcoidia bacterium
GTTGGCGTCTGCTCTGCAGGCGAAACAGTTCCTTCACTCGATGCCTGCTCTATAGACAAAGCAATCTGTTCACTGGATGCCTGTTCTATTTCACTCCCACTCCTTCCAAACTGGCCATCCAAATCAACAGTGCCTACTTCAAAATTCGGCTGATGGACTTGCAGCACATGCTTTTCCCAACAATAAGCATGAAGAAAAACTCCACAGGAACAGTGAAAAACAGCTCTACTACAAAGCAATGGATTTCCACAAACAGCACAATTCATTTAGTTACCTCCCATAATTAGCACTCTCAATGGCAGAGTGCTAATTATATTTTAATAAAGAGACTTTTTCAAGCCTCTGCAGCCTTTAAATTGGTTTGGTTGACAATTTGCTTCCTTAGTCATTAATATAGGGTGGTTTTGATAAGCATAAATGAAAGCTTACCTAGAAGTTATGCGATCTTAGGACTTATCTACAATTTCCCTTTAATCCATGCTGATATTGAAAACTCTAGTTGTGAGTGCTGTTGGTGTGGTTACTAGGAGTGAAAAGGGAATGCAGAAAAAAACTATTAGCGATATAAAGGTTGGAGGGAAAAGAGTATTAGTTAGAGTTGATTTTAATGTTCCGTTGGATATAAATACCGGTGCCATTAGCAATGATAGCCGCATTCGTGCCTCGTTACCTACCATCGAGTATCTTGTTGACCATAAAGCCAAGCTAATTCTTTGCTCCCATCTAGGCCGCCCCAACGGCAAAGTAGTCCAAGGATTGCAAATAGCACCAGTAGCCAGACGCTTATCACAGCTCGTAGGCTTGCCTGTCAGTATAGCGCCTGATTGCGTGGGTCAAGAAGTAGAAAATGAGGTGAAAGCGCTCAAAGAAGGCGATATTTTGTTTTTAGAGAATGTGCGCTTCCATCCTGAGGAAGAGGCAAACGACCCTCACTTTGCCCAAGAATTAGCTCAGCTAGCCGATATTTATGTTAATGATGCCTTTAGCTCTGCCCACAGGGCTCATGCCTCTACTGTAGGTGTACCCAAGTACCTGCCAGCAGTGGCTGGTTTTTTAATGGAAGAGGAATTAGATGCCATGGGTAAACTCCTGAGTGCTCCAGCGCGTCCCTTTGCTTGTCTAATAGGCGGCGCTAAAGTGAGCGACAAGATAGACTTGATGCAAAATATGTTAAAAAGGGTTGATATTTTACTCATCGGCGGTGGCATGGCAGCCACCTTCATAGAAGCACAAGGATATGAGACCGGGCATTCCCTGGTAGAAAGAGATAAATTGAGCTTGGCTAAGGACCTGCTTAAAGAGGCTGAAGAATGGGGAGTACCACTTCTGCTACCAGTTGATGTGGTGGTAGCTGAGGAGATTAAAGCTGAGGCTTCAACTAAAGTAGTGCCCATAACCAATATACCATCTGATAGCTACCTTGTGGATATTGGACCTAAAACCATCGAGCTTTTCTCCTCCAGGCTAAGGAAATGCCATACAATTATGTGGAATGGGCCTCTGGGAATTTACGAGATACCTCAGTTTGTTCAAGGAACCAGGTCATTGGCTAAGCTTCTCTCCACCGTCAATGCTACCACCGTTATCGGTGGCGGCTCCAGTGCTGAGATAGTTCAGGAGATGGGGCTGACTGATAAGATGACTCATGTCTCCACTGGAGGTGGTGCTAGCTTGAGGTTTTTGCAAGGCCTTCCACTGCCCGGAGTGGAAGTTTTACCAAATAAGAGGTAATGGAGTCCTGAAATGCGCGTCCCTTTCATTGCTGGCAATTGGAAAATGAACACCACAGTCGTTGAGGCTGAGAAGCTTGTCTGCGATATGCTGGACAGGTTGGATAGAATAGAGGGAGTAGAAAAAGTGCTCTGCCTTCCCTTCGTTTCTCTAGTTACAATAAGGGAGCTGCTAAAAGGTTCGTCTATTAAACTTGGTGCCCAGAATATGTGGTTTGAGACAAAGGGAGCTTATACCGGAGAGATATCCCCGCTAATGCTCAGGGAGTTATGCGAATTTGTTATTCTGGGGCATTCTGAACGGCGGAGGTATTTTGGCGAAACTGACGAGATAGTTAATAGGAAGATAAAGGCAGCTCTGGAAAACAAGCTTAAACCCATTTTATGTGTTGGAGAAAAACTCGAAGAGAATGAAACTGGCAGGGCTGAAGAGGTAATTGGCAGGCAGTTAAATCAAGGCCTAAACAATATAAAACCCACGCGGAATATAGTGATCGCCTATGAGCCGATATGGGCCATTGGCACCGGCAAGGCAGCTAGCGGCCAACAAGCAGCAGCTACCATCAATTTTATACGCAATATTCTGGCTGAGCTATGGAATAAGAGCATAGCTCAGGACTTACGTATCCTCTATGGTGGCAGTGTTACCAGCCATAACATAGCTGAGTTTATTTCTCAGTCAGAAATCGACGGCGCTTTAGTGGGTGGCAGTAGCCTCAAGGCTGAGGAATTTTTGAGCATTGTCAATCAAACTGCTACCATCAAACTCTAACTTATGGAATGCCTCGTTGCCATCATCGGCCCCACAGCAGTAGGCAAAAACAAGCTTGCTCTGTGCCTGGCTCAAGATTTCCCAGCCGAGATAGTAAGTGCCGATAGTCGACAGGTTTATCGCTATATGGACATTGGCACCAATAAACCTACCTTGGCTGAAAGGGCAATGCTCCCTCACCATCTTATTGACATAGTTGAGCCCGACGAAGGCTTTAACCTGGCTATGTATTGTCAATTGGCTACCGAGGCAATCAAAGCCACTCAGCAAAAAGGCAAATTACCGTTATTGGTAGGTGGCAGCGGTCTTTATATATGGTCACTAGTAGAGGGATGGAAAATACCTCAAGTGCCACCCAATCCCAGGTTAAGACATGATTTAGAAGCCAGGGCAAAGCAAGAAGGCAGCTATACACTTTATAAAGAACTGCAGCAGATTGACCCTCTAGCCGCAACTAAAATCCATCCCAGCAATACACGCCGCATCATAAGAGCTTTAGAGATTTACCAAATGACAGGGCAGCTTCCCTCGGAGTTATGGCGTAAAGAGACACCAAGTTTTCCCATCCTTATCATCGGTTTGACCTTAGAAAGAGCTGAGTTATATAGAAGGATTGATTGTCGCGTTGATAAAATGATGCAAAGTGGATTGGTCAGGGAAGTAGAAAAGTTGTTAAAAAGGGGTTATAGTCCTATGTTACCTTCCATGTCTGGCACGGGTTACAAGCAAATAGTCCAGTTTCTTCAGGGTCAGCTGAGCTTGCCTTTAGCCATTGCGCAGATAAAATATGAAACCCATCGCCTGGCTCGTCATCAATATACCTGGTTTCACCTAGGTGATAGCAGAATCCACTGGTTTGATGCCGCTGAGGATAGAAGTAAGGAAAAGGTGATAAAATTAGTAAAAAGCTTTCTAGCATGAAATTCTCCAAACTACAGGCTACAGGAAATGACTTTGTTCTGGTAGATGCCAGAAATATAGAGCAGGATTGGGCAAAGTTAACTCAAACTCTGTGTCAGCGCCACTTTGGCATAGGAGCTGACGGCTTGATATTGGTGCAGGAATCCAATATCGCCGATTTAAAGATGCGCATGTTTAACCCGGATGGCTCCGAGGCCGAGACTTGTGGCAATGGGCTAAGATGTTTCGCCAAGTATGTTATTGAAAAAGGCATAGTCGGTAAAGTGTCATTGCGAGCAAAGCGAAGCAATCTCTGTTTAGCCATAGAAACCTTGTCAGGCATAAGAAGAGCCAAAGCTTATATGCCAGAAGGTAAAGTCAACCGAGTAGAAGTAAGCATGGGCTTGCCTCAGTTCGAGCCCGAGCAAATTCCTGCCCATTTTGTCATTGCGAGGAACGAAGTGACGAAGCAATCTCCAATAATCACCTATCAGCTGACAGCTGACAGCTATCAGCTATCAGTATCCTTACTGTCAATGGGCAACCCCCATGCAGTGAGCTTTACACCAGACCCGGTAGCCAGTTTCCCCCTGGCCGAGATAGGACCTAAAGTGGAAAGGCATCCCTTGTTCCCGCAAAGGACGAACTTTGAAATAGCTAGGGTCTTGAGTAGGGGAAGAGTAGAAGCCAGGGTGTGGGAGCGAGGCGCGGGAGAAACCCTTGCCTGCGGCAGCGGCGCCTGCGCTATAGCTGTAGCCGCGCAGTTGCTTAACTATACAGATAATCAAGTTGACATAATACTCGCAGGTGGAGTTCTAACCGTATACTGGGATAGGGTAGGGGAGGTATCGCTCAGCGGCTCAGTGGAAGAAGTTTTCAGTGGAGAATATCCGATGTAAAGGAGAAAACCGATGCATTTAGCCAGACGCCTAAATGAATTACCTTCGTACCTTTTTGTTGATATAAATAAGAAAATCGCTGAAAAACAAGCCGGGGGAGAGGATATCATCAGCTTCGCTATCGGCGATCCAGACTTACCCACGCCATCTCACATTATCGACCATCTGTGCCGGGCAGCATATAACCCTGTCAACCATCGGTATCCCGAGACCAACGGCTTGCCTGAGCTTCGGCAGGCTATTGCTGAATGGTATGAGAGACGCTTTGGCGTTATTTTGAATCCGGATAAAGAAGTATTGCCTCTTATTGGTTCCAAAGAGGGAATCGGACATATGGGATTGTGCTTTATCGAACCTGGCGATATAGCTTTAGTACCCGACCCAGGGTATCCTGTATTTTCCATGAGCACTATAATAGCTGGTGGCGAGCCTTATTTTATGCCCCTGCAAGAGGAAAACGATTTCTTACCAGACTTTGATGCCATCCCTGATGAAATAGCCAATAAGGCAAAGCTTATGTGGCTAAACTATCCTAACAATCCCACAGGTGCTATAGCCAATCTTGATTTCTTTGAAAATACAGTCCATTTTGCCCAGCAGCATAACTTAGCTGTTTGCCACGATGCTCCTTATACGGAAGTCGCCTTTGAAGGCTACAAAGCTCCAAGCTTTATGCAAGTACACGGGGCTAAAGAAGTGGGAGTGGAATTCCATTCCTTATCTAAAACTTATCATATGACTGGGTGGCGGATAGGCATGGTGGTAGGCAATAGTCAAATGGTAGATGCTTTATTCCGGGTTAAGTCCAACCTGGATTCAGGCATTCCCCAGGCAATACAGCAGGCTGCTATTGAAGCTTTGCGTGGCTCTCAGGACTGCATTGCTGAGCACAATGCCATTTTGCAACAACGCCGAGATAAATTGATAAAAGTCTTAGCTAAAATAGGGCTAAAAGCCAGGACACCGAAGGCAGCTTTCTATATTTGGGCTAGGGTTCCTCAAGGCTATACTTCAATAGACTTCACTGAGAAATTGCTTGATGAGGCTGGAATAGCTGTTACTCCCGGCATTGGCTATGGAAAGGAAGGAGAAGGTTATATCAGATTTTCCTTAACTCTGGCTGATGACTGTTTGGAAGAAGGAATAAACCGCCTATCAACCTGGCATAACCAAAAATGTCATTGCGAGGAGCAGTGTGAGCCAAAGCCCTGAGCCCTTCGCTTACTGTCATTCTGAGGGAGCGAAGCGACCGAAGAATCTTGCTCAGGGTAAACTCCGCGAGGGGGACGAAGCAATCTTAATTGAGTGTAGGAGAGATAAATAAAGCAGAAACTTTTCGCTACACAAACTGAGGTAGAGCGAGCATTCCTGGTAGGAGTAGAAAACAGGGCTTCTAACCGTGATTGGACAGCCGCTGATTCTCTACAAGAGCTCTCTTGCCTGGTCAATACAGCCGGCGCTAATGTGGTAGACATGTTTACCCAAAAGCTGGATACGCCCTCACCCACCTACTATATCGGCAAAGGGAAGATTGCAGAGTTAGTTAACCTCAAAGAGCAAATTCAATATAACACGGTGATTTTCGATGATGAGCTATCACCACGACAGCAAAGAAATCTTGAAGAAATATTGCAGGTCAAAGTCATTGACCGCACTGCTCTCATCCTGGACATATTTGCCAAACAAGCTCGAACCCGCGAAGGGCAACTCCAGGTTGAGCTAGCTCAGCACCAATACCTCTTGCCCAGGCTTGTGGGTCAGTGGAGCCATTTAGAACAACTTGGCGGAGGTATTGGCACCAGAGGCCCCGGGGAATCGCAGTTGGAAACCGACCGACGTCTTATCCATAAGCGAATCAATCGTCTTCAGCACGAATTAGAAAATGTAAGCCGCCATCGAACTCTTTATAGAAAGCGACGCAAGGAGAGAGGTATGCCAATCGTAGCTCTTGTGGGATACACTAATGGCGGCAAAAGCACTTTATTTAACGCTTTAAGCAAGGCCGGAGTGGTTGTGGAAGACAAGCTCTTTTCTACCCTTGACCCTGTAACCCGTCGCTTGACTTTACCCCATGGTCAGCAATTCCTCATCACCGACACCGTGGGTTTTATCCACAAACTGCCACCTTCAATAGTTGCAGCTTTTCGAGCTACCCTAGAGGAACTCAGCGAAGCTGACTTGCTGCTACATATAGTTGACATAACGCACAAAAATGCTGCTAATCAATGTCGCACAGTAGGGGAAATACTCGGTGAACTAAACCTTAAAGATAAGCCCAGAATCACAGTATTCAACAAACTAGATTTAGCCCTGAACAGTGAGGCGGAGCTGGAAACCCTAACCACTATTCCTTACCTTGAGGAACAAATTGTGCTGCCGGATAAAAACATCGCCCTTATCTCCGCCACCAAGGGCTGGGGAGTAAATAAACTTCTGGATAAGCTAACTTCGCGTCTGGATAATGCCTTAATGCAAGGTATGACAGCGGAAATCAGCTAATATTCGCTTCGCGGCATCCTTCTCTCACAGGACAAATAGAGCACTTCCCACCTTTGCAAAATTCCAGGCTTATTCTCACTAAAGAGGACTCTACATTGGGATATTCTACCTCCTCTTCCTTCAATCCAATTTTGGAAGCGACCTCCTTAGCCATAGGGGAAACCATCGGCTTTGCCTTCTCCCAGATTCCCTTTAGCTCCCTTAAAAAGATATTAACTGCAGTTGGTCTCACACCCTTAAATTCAAGCAGCCTCTTCTCCAGATCTCCACTGTTCTTCGCCTGAGTATGTAAATTCTCTAATGAGCCATACTTTTCCTTTAAGCTAGCTGCTATTTCAAGCAGGTTCGACGCCGTGGAGAAGTCATAGCGAACATAGCCACCGCTGTCCAGAACTTCCACCAGTTTATCCCAACCAGCTTCCAGAATGCTCTCAGGCGTTACTAGGGCAAGCCCTTCAAACTCCTTATAGGTTCTTTTGGCTATTTGAGCGGAAATCCTCTTGGCAAAAAGAACTGAAGCCAGAAACCACTTAAACCTATCCTCCTCCCTTTCTAAGTCCAGCCCTAGTCCCTGAGAATAAGTAGCTACCCCCAGGAGCTTTTTCCTTATATTCATTCCTTTGCTTTTCTTCTAAGCCTCTCATAGTAACTGTGGGACAGATAAACTGCGGCCAGTGGATTGTGCCCTGTGACTCTGTCTTTCACCGCTAGCACTGTCATTGGTGACCGGCAATACCTTATAAACAATGTGTCATGACCTACACAGAGCCCCATAAGGATAGCGAAATCCACCTCCTCAGAATTTAAGATTTCCGCTTGAGCTATGGGATTGCACATAGACTCATACCAATCTGGTCCTGATATTTTCTCCTCTTCCTTGATTCCTATTCTCTCCTTGGGTATAGCCCCTACCTTGCAACAAACTGATACTACTTCAAAACCACTACTCTCAAAGATTTCGGTGACCATCCGCGCTTCATTCGCCAGCCCGGTGCAAAAAGCTAACCCAATCTTACGGAAGCCATTTTTCTCAGCGAACTGTATTGTCTCTTCAATTCGAGGTATCTTTGTCCTGATGCCACTGGGGGTATGTTCATAGCACTGAAACTCCTGTATTGAGGCCAGGCGAGCGAATTCCTTTATATCCTCTCTGCCATACTCACGCAGCGACTTCTGTATAACATCCTGCTTTAATTTAGAGGGGCAAAAGCGTGGTGCTTTTTCAAAACTGGGCTTGGAATCAGCCGCAATATCAGGCTCACACAGTATCCTGGGACATCTGGCGCATTGCGGTCTTTCTTTATTCATATTTTCCTCCTGTATTAACAACAACATTATAGGGCATATATTCCCGGATTAGTAGGAATTGTACTCGTTCACGTGATTAGTGACTCATTACCACTCCCTTGCCTTGTCATTACGAGGCTAATCCGAGCAAACTCGGAATAGGCTACGTAATCTCCGAACTGCCACCCACCATAGCTCGGTCGGGGACAAGCCCCGACCCTACGAGATGTAACCGTAGTGGCGGGGTTCATCCCCGCCTTATTCTCGCAATAGCATAAAAGGCTGTTTGAGGTGTCACCCATCTATCTGAACTAGTTCAGGAATTTAACGTATTGGTTATCCACGCTTTGCCAGAAATAGCTTGCTTTTCACTGACAAAGTGACACTATAATAAGATAAAAGATAACTTATTGATGCTTATGATGCCTTATTAGAGTAGACCATCTCTGTTGAATTTGTTAAGCTTACCCTATAGTTATTATATTAGGAAGAAATAAAAGGGGAACAAAGCCATGGAGCGAGAAGGGGAGTTAGGCCCGTTTTATACTATTCAAGAAGCGGCTAAGCTTCTACGGGTAAGCGAGGGGACAGTATGGCGATGGGTTAGAGACCAAAAACTGCCAGCCTATAGGGTTGGAGATAGAGCTATCAGGATCAAAAAGGAAGATTTGCCCTCAGTTATCAAGAAAACGGATATGGGAGCAAGAACGATGGAAAGAGCTATTACTTTAGATAAAGACCAACAATTACTTGTTCTTAAACAAGCTGAAGCGCTGCGAGCCAAAATTGAGAGTAGGGTAGGTAAACCCTTACCTAGCTCAGTGCAGGAAATCCGGGCCCTGAGAGAGGAGCGAGCTCGCCGTGCCTCCTAAGGTGTGCATTGACGCTAGTTTAGCAATAAAACTATTGGTTCAAGAGCCCTATAGTGCTCAAGTAGCTTCACTTTGGCAAAGTTGGACAGAAAATGCTACTGAGCGCATAGCTCCAGCCTTCTTCCCTTTTGAAGTTGCTTCCGCTATTCGTCGCAAATGTGTAAGGAAACAATTAACTGAAGAGGAGACGGAAGAAGCCTTTGACATCTTCACCAGACTCGGTTTTACTGTGCTAATGCCTGAAGCATTATTGAAAGAGGCCTGGGACATGACTGGAGAATTAGGGCTTCCCACCCTTTATGACACAGCTTATCTAGCGCTATCCAAAATATGCAATTGCAAATTTTGGACTGCAGTCGAGGCGCTTATTAATTCTCTGCAGGAGAAACTTCCCTAGGTGAGGTGGATAGGGGATTACGCTACTTGATTAGCTCAATTATGCTAGTCTGCTGTTTAAACCTCCTGAAGCCAAATAGCCTGCATTACTCGTGAAAGCAGCTACAAGAATGGGATGAAGATTCTGCGTTTTGTGGTCAATAGAACAATCAAGTACGGAGTGCTTGAGGATGATACTGTCAGGGTTATGTTGGGCACTCCTTATAGCTACTTCAGGCGCTCCGGCAAATCTTTAAGGCTGACAGAGAGCACATACAAATTGGAGCAGGTACGACTTCTTGCTCCTTGTCTCCCATCAAAAATAGTGGCACTGGGATTGAATTACAGGAAACATGCTGAGGAATTTAGGT
>JAUWHW010000073.1 GCA_030605665.1 Dehalococcoidia bacterium
GTTCCGATGTGCAGGAGGTGGAGTCCCCTGACCAGCTTCTGAAGCATGAGTACGAACTCATCCTGCTTGATTGACGGGCAGCCGATTCGCTGAGCCGTGTCCGTGGCTACCTGCGAGCTTGTGGCGGCCTCGCAGAGGTACCTGACGATGGAGTCGAATATCTCGCCGGCAGCCTTGCGTGAGAACGTCAGGGCCGCTATCTGGTCGGGCTCTGCTCCCAGCGCCAGGAGTTGGATGTACCGGTGAGCGAGCTGAAACGTCTTGCCCGAGCCGGCGGATGCCGCTATGGCTTTATGGCCGATTCTCTCTAGCGTTACCTTGCACCTCCCTCCATGAAGGCCTCGAACGTTTCTATGTTTACACAGTCGGCAATGTCGGCATGAAACAGCCCCTCAAAATCATCATACTGCACCTTTGCCGACGGTGGCCAGAACCTCCGCCTCTGGATATTCTCAATGACGCCCTCAGCACAAACCCCAGCAGATTCCAGCAGGGCATCGGACAAACCTTCCCATATCGCCACGCCCGTCTCGCTTACAGCCTTGGGCAAATTGAAATATCCCAATTCCATCCGTCCTTGAAATTCCTCTTTCTCACAAAGCAGCAGACGGTAAAGCGGCAGTTGCAAATCAATCCAGCACTTCCCTGCGCCATTGATATCAACCATGGCATATTCCCATATATTCCGTGATAAGGAGCCGATATGAGCTTTCTCAGGACTTTCCGCATTGTCGGAAGTCTTGTAATCTAAAACCCGTATCAGGCCGCTATCGCGGTGGCGATCAATGCGGTCAACCCTTCCCCGGATGAGCATGCCAGACAGTTCTCGCTCAGCCACCATCTCGGAATGCATAATCTCCCAGCCTTCCCGAACCAGCCTCACCTGCTCATGCGCCGCTGCAGTGAGTCGCTGCCGCGCCGCATCAAGCTGTATGCCCAGTTGCAGTGGTGTGGATGAGCCGAAGCGCTCCTTTATCCAATCCTCTGCCCGAGTGCACAGGAAGTCGCTCAGTTCATGTTCCTTTTCGCACTGGCGCATCCCATCAGCTCCAGCCATTTTCTGCAGGGCATAATGCACCATCTTGCCGAAGTCCATGGCGTCCAGCTCCCTCTTTTCATCGTCCAGCTCCTCCATGCCCAGAACATGTTTCAGATAAAAACGGAAGGGACAGGCAAGATAATCCTTAAACCAGGTAACCGGCAATCTCGACAGGTCCAGACGAGCGGCTTTGATGTCAGCAGGAGGCTTCACCTCCAGCGGAAAGCTTATTGTGGCGGGATGGTTATCCCGCCTCTCGTCGGGGTCGCCGAAAAGCCGCTCAACGCGGCGGGGCAATTCCTCATCGTCGCAGCAAAAGAGCAATCGCGACGGTTTCAACGGCTCGCCCTCGCTGCTCGTTTTTCCCGCAATGAAGCAGACCCTTCCCTTATCCTGACGGCGGGACTCGATAAGCCCGCGCATCAAATACATATCTCTGGCAAACCTGTCTGCATCGTGCCTGAGATTCAACTGGCTTCGAAGTGAATCGGGTAAAAATACATCGCTTAACTGGCTATCGGGCACCACGCCATCGTTCATTCCGGTGACAATCAGGAGCGAAGCACCATTCCAGGGCAGCTCAAGCCAGCCCTCAAGATCAATTACAGCGCCCTCGCGCTCGGTGGAGTAACGCTGCCCCTCCAGTCGGCGCAGCAGAAGCTCCAGGGCATACCTTTTCTCCACCCCGAGGGCTTCCAGAACTCCACCAGAAAACTCACGCAACGCAGCATCTATAAGCTCCGCCACCTCTATAAATTCCGCATCTTCGGGGTTGTTGGGGTTGAGCGTTCGACCCTGGTATATAGTCTGCAGCAGCGGCCGCACCACGGTGTCGAAGTCGCCTTTGCGGAAGTTATTCACCTGCTCCCGTATGAACGCCACCGCCCTCTCCATGCCCCGGAATTTCCATCGCTCTTCCTCCCCCTGGCGAGAAAGGCAGGCGGTTATGTCCTCCAGTGCCTGTGGCAGGTAGGAGTTCTGGAAATCGTCCAGCTCTTTCAGCAGCCAGCGAGGCGACAGGTTGTATTTACTCTGAAGAAAGTTGAGCACGTCGGCGTGCCTCAGAAACGAACTGAAGGCTGCGTAGTCGCCCTCGTTGACCAGGGAGCGGAACGCCTCAAGAAGATAGTACAGCGGATGCTGGCTCAACGCCTTTCCCGCAGGGTCAAACGCCAGCAACCCCTTATCTTCAAGGTCGGCGGCTAAAAACGGCGTTACCCTGCCGTCGGGCACGCCGATGGCGATGTCGTTGGGGCCAAAGTGGTCAGCTTCTCCCGCTATAGCCTCCAACGTCTTTTTACTTTGGGAAATGGGAGTGCCCGCCAGGATGACGTTCTCCTCGGCATGGGGTATGTCGATACGCAAATCACGCCAGCTCTCCGCTACGGGACGCCCCCATTCATCGAAATAGTCCGCCATCGATTGAGGGGCGTGTATCAATATAACAATGGAAACCTGCTCTTCGAGGTGCTCCAGCGACTGTATCACGAGTGGTGTGGGGTCGGGCACCGCCGCTATCACTATGCGCTCAACGCCCTCAGGCAGCTTCGGGTTTTGAGATTGCTTTATCATGATATCAGACGGGTCGCATCTTCCCAGTTCTTCGAGCTGTTTCAGGTATGCTTCCTCTAGTCTGGCGAGGTCCCGCCAGCGCTCCGTCTCCTCCAGAACATCGCCGAATTTTTTTAGCACATCCGCAATCATGTAACCCCCCTCCACTAGAGCATCACGCAGTCTTTGAATCATCTCGCCTGTTTGCATTGCCCAGGCGAAATTCTGCTCCGTCGCCCGTGCCGGGAAAAGCCCGCCGTATTCAGCGATGTCGGCTTTCATCAGCACATCGGCCCACACCACCGCTACCTCCGTGGGGTTTGCTATGTTCGATGGTTCATCGCTGGAATGCAGCAAGAAAGGTGGTGTTACCACCTGCGGTGAGAGCAGCGCCGTTTTCTGCTCGGCGCAGTGCAGCGCCAGCGCCTCCCGCAGCCGCCGCCCTGCCTGACGTGTGGGCACAATGATTAAGTCTTTCCCCAAATAAACGGGCCCCGAGAGCTGCTGTGGCAGAAGAAACTCCCGCACCTTCGCCGTCACCGGCGCATCCCAATTGAGAAAATATCGTTCTACAGGCATGGGTTATGTTTCCTGCACCGTTTTTATTATTGGATGCTGTGGATTCATGCCTTAATTATAACCCAATAGCTGCCCAGCAAACCTATCTCTGGTCAATGTTCTGTTGGAAAAGAGCCGAATAATCATTCTCCTACAGACAAAATGTTCTCTATTGGCGCAATGGGAGAATATCAATTGAACAATTTGGACTATGGTGCAGGCTTTTCACACAAGCCTAACGGTTCGAGCGTATCTGAAGTTTCCCATAGGGGAATTTGGGCAAAGTGCCAAAGGCACCAAGACAGATGCGCTCTGTTAGGCGAAGGCGCCATACTCATTTGTAATTAAAGCAACATCTGAAGATGTTGATTAGTTTTTCTATGTTTCCTCTGTCAAGGTCGGTTAGACCATTGGGGTTAATGTTCAATTCTGAACAGACATCTTTTTCCTTGATGATACATACCCTTAGGTTGGAGAGGATATTCAATTCTGCAAACTCTTTTATGAAATTTCTTTCTGGGTCGAAGCGCCTTCCCTTGTTAGCAAAGTTATCTCTGCTTCCATTATTTGTATTAAGACGCCTGTTCAAATCGCCAACTTTACCCGCATAGAGAGGCTTCTTACCTTCTAAGATTATATACCAGCCACTTTCTGATGGTATCTGTCCAGTGGGAACCTCAAAATAGTATGGGGGTTTGAACCTCAACAGACAGTAACCGGAAGGATTTTGTATCAATTTGCCAATAACTTTTCTAAGATTATCCACCACCGTAGAATTATTAAAGTCAATTGTATTTACGATCAGGTCTCCCATATAATCACCTCACAAAGGCACTTTCGTCTAACGTTTTCGGGTTTTGCGAAGCCATCACAGGCAGTGTGCACCTGCTTTATATCTTCGACAGGATTGCACCGTCGGCTGCCCTCTTTAGATTAAGAGCCAATTGTGCAAGTTGCGCCTCCCCAGCTTTCAATTCGGCAAAATCCTTCTTGTTGTGCAATGCATGCTTGACCCGATTGTTGAAGAGACGAAGACTCTCAATATCTGCCTCCGTCAGTCCTGTTAAAGCAGAAGCTGCAGCATCGAAAGGTTTTCCTTTTCGATCTGTGTCTGCATTTACCGCTTTTTCAAATGCATTGTACAAAGACTTGTAACAGGACAATCCATCAGCGGACATTAGAGCTTCCCGATATCTCTTAATAGATTCAAAAATGTTTAACTCCAAAAGGCTTCGGTTTGGTGTGTCAAAATTTCTAGCTGTAAGCAGCCTATTCGCTACCTCGAGGACTTGGGCTTCATCTAGACTTAGTTTAGTTACTAGAAGCGTGCTTACACTACCTGTTAGGCGAAGTGTCTCTGTTATGGTGATGAACTTCCCGGTAGGAGTGTCAACAACATCCACTTTCGATGGTACCTTACCTAATTTGATGGAGACAGGAAGTTGGTGAGGTTGCAAAGGCGAAAAAAGAATACGTGGATTCGTTAGAGAACAAGAAGTTGCTAGAACAAGACTGGCTTGCCCTGCCGTGAGATTGTGTGCGCCCCTATAGCCTAGATCAATTGCGTCTCTCACAGTAAATCGGTGAACTGAACGAGGACTGCTCTCACAATCTTCAACGCTAAGACGTCCCTCTGAGTTCTCAAGAGTTATTTCTACTTTTGTGCGGTCCGATGGTGTTGCTGGATTGTCAACAAGTGCCGCTGTTAACTCTACGGTTAATGTGTCCATTATAATCCCTCCCTAATAAGTGCATGCCGCCTAACGTTCCGCGTGTATCTGAAGTCGCCGAAAGCGATTTGGATAAGGGCGTAAGCCCGAACCAGATACACGCTGTTAGCTGATGCGCAACCGCTATTTTTTGTCTGATCTTTTTAAGCACCTCTCTATACGCTTTCCCCACTCGCCAACCCACCCTTGTTCTAAGGCTTCCTTTGAAATTTTAATTGCGGCTTCAAAATTCTTAAGTTTTTCTTCAATTATAGCTAACTGCTCAAAACCTTTATGGCTTGGCAAAGGACTATCTTTATATTCTTTTTGAAAAGCAACTTTAGCTTTTGGTGATATTTCTATTTGTTGTTTACAAGCCTCAATTGCTTTCTCAAGTGCATCAGGGTCGTTATCTCGATTTCTGTAGTATGTTTCTATTTTGCTTTGATATAGAAAATGGATGTCTAAAATATTGCTTGATTCATTTATCATTTCTTCTGCTTTTTTGATAATTCTATATGCGATTGTTCTGTCGTCTTTTTTATTAAACCAGCCCACAAGAGCTGATAATAAACCGATGGGAGTTTCGCTTGTATAAGAAATATTACCTTTAACCAAAGATTCTCCACTTGAACCAAGTGGTTGAAATGTTTTTACAATATATTCTCTTTCCGTTTCTGAAAAATTTGATAACCACCAGTCACTAAGCCCAAAATATTCGATACTGCCTTGGACTTGTTTTGATCCTTTGTTGAAAACATTAGATATGCCCATATTTGTTGCCTCCTAAAAAACAAATAAAAATAATTTAGGCAGTTGTATTTCAGCTAACGTGGATTATGCGAACTCAGGGTTCGCATAATCCACTATCCTAATTCCATGTGGAATTGTAGCATTTGCGACATGACTGCGAAACCTGCTAAATTCGGACACCTTATTCACCACCCCGCACCACCCCCTCCAAATCAATAAACCGCGCTCCCACCAGCCCACGGTATCTTTCGGGGTGGCAGGTAAGGATGAGTATCTGCAAGCGCTGGGCTGCCTCCTCCAGGACAGTCATCACGCGTGCCAGGCGGCCGGCGTCGGTGGCTGCCAGCACATCATCGAGAACCACTAGCTGGCGTTCGTTCTTAGCCAGCACCTCTGCCAGTGCCAGGCGGGTGGCAAGATAAATCTGCTCCCGCTCGCCGCCGGAGACGTTGTCCAGTGCAACGGATTCCCCCAAGACCTCTGGAAGAACGCGAGATGGCTCGAAGGACTCGCCGAGATGCAGTCGCCCCAGCCTTTCCCCGGCTATACGTTGCAAAGTCCGCGTCGCCGCCTCTTCCACAGACCCAGCCACGGCTGCTAAAGCCTCCTCACGGCACTGCTTTACTGTTTCATACATAAGGCGAACAGCGTCCAGGCGCAGTTGCTCGCTCTCAATCTGCGATTTAAAGTTTGCCACTTCCTCCTCAGCCTGAGCCAGAACGGAATAAGTCCCCTGTGAGGAAAGCTGCCACATCCTTCCTTCCTCACTCTTCTCATCCTCCAGTGCTTTAATCGCAGCCTCGCCCACGGCTTCCAATTGCCTTTCGAGCTTATCTATCGCAATGGCAGGGTCGTCCCCGAATTCCGCAAGCTTTCTATCAGTTTCCTCAAGGCTTGCCCTTGCTCCATCCCATGAAAGTACCACCTCTCTTAACTTATTCTCCCGTTCCTCATCCGATTTACCATCGGCGGTGAGTTCAGCCAACCTGGACTCCAGCAACTTAATCCGCCTCGATGTCTCCTCCAGCTTTGCGCTGGTTTGTGCCTTCTGCATCGCGATTGCAGTCAGTGCGGACTGTGCTATCTCCCAACGATGCTCTGCTGTCTCTACTTTCTCTATAAATGAATCACGAACATGCAGCGCTGCCATCTTCAAAGTTTCGTCGTCAGGAGGAGCATCCTTCCAGTCAGGATGTGACTGGAGTATCCTCGCCATCGCCATCCTTGCCATGGAACACTCCCTTTCGATGTCCTCGACAGACTCTCCTGATAGCAGAGTCTTAAGCTGTGTCTCAGCCTCGGCGACTTTTTTGTCCAGTTGCTCGGCCTTTTCGCCGAGCAACTCCAGCTCCTCGATATTCGTAGCGCCAAAAGGCATAGTCAGTCTCTCAAATTCGCGCTCAGCAGCCGCCAGCTCGCTGCGGTGCTGCTCGATGGAGCCCGTAGGCCCCCAGGCGCGAAGGCGCGCCACACCCGGCAAATCCGCCACCACTTCAGGAGAGCCTTTTACCCTGGCGGGAGTTCCGAGACGCAGCTCCATACTTCCCATTTCCTCCCCCTCAATAACCACAAGTGTGCCGTCCTTTTTTGAAGTGACCTCCAGCGTTATGAGGGCTGCGTCAATGCGCACCTGGGCTTCATCGCGCTCCCTTAAAGCCTTTCGTATAACTCTAAGCGTCCTTGCATCCGGAGACAGCAAGCCTGCGCGCTCCTTCTTGCACGCGGCAAGAGCTTCCTGTGCCTTTACGATATTCCCAATTTGCTTATCCAGGGTTGCTAGAGCTTTATTATTCTCCAGATAACTATGTGCTTCCTCTGCAATCTTCTGCGCATCATCAACAGCTTTGCGTTCCTTTCGTATATCCTCCAGCGCGGCTTTCGCCTGGGCATCCTCTTTCTCCCGACTTTCCATCTCACGCTGCTGCAGAGGCATAGCCTCCTTGAGCTTGTGAAGCGAATCTCCAGCCTCTTTGAATTCTTTCCTCGCCGACTTGATTGCATCGAGATGGCTTTTCAGTTCACCATGCTGCGCCGTAGTTGCCTTCAATCGCTCCTCTCGCTGCTTTCTTTCCGAAGACAATAGCATGTAGGACTCGGCTCTGGAGCGAGTTTCTCCGAGTAGCTTCTTTGTAGCCTCCTCGTCATTTTTTGCTTGTGTTCTACAGGCACGCAGGTCCTCTATACGCCGCGCCGCTCCATCAAAAGCCTGCTGTTGTGAAAGGGCATCTGCTCTCTTGCCCATCGCCACTTGAAGCTCGTCCTTCAACCTGACCAGGGCGGGAGCACCCTTGCCCGACTTCAGCTTGCCGCCAGAAATAAAAAACTGGCCATAGACTTCTGCTACTCCCTTTTCCACAGGACCTGTGCCTGAAACTTGCGTTCCCAGCGAAGTCCTGATGTCGGCGATTACATCCCCGGAAAGCTCTTTAAATGCCAGGTCACCCTGCGGCGCCCAGAGCACCTGCGCCAGTCCCCAGTGTTCCAGGCGTGCCAGACCTTTCATCGGCGCATTTCTGGTAAGAATTACCCGCACTTTTTCATCGGCTTTGTTGTTTTCAGCCAGGGGGACAAACCGACCGTTTTCCTTCCTTTCGAGTCTTGATGTAGGATTATCCAGAAACCGCTTCATAATGCGGTAGTCCGTGCCATCGTGGGAAAATTCCACGGTAACCGTTGGAGCCAGCGAGCGCCCCCAAGGGCGTATTGCCGCCACCTCTTGCCCCCCAACCCTGTGCCAATCGAGAAGACCACGGAGCAGAGCCTCGAACAGCGTGGATTTTCCCGTGGCGTTGGGAGCATAAAGGACATTCAACCCTTCCTGGAAGGGGCCGACCTCCACAGACTCCACGAAGCAGCGCCACCCCGCAATACGCATTGACCTCAGTATCATGGTGAAACCTCTCTCACCAGAGCGTAGAGTTCCATGAGTGCTCGTGATGCTACCTCCGCAGAAGCACCAACAGGGCGCTCTCCTGAAAAGACAGGACTTGCCAGCTCCCGCAGCCTGGCACCAGCTTCACGTATAACTCCAGGGGGCAGGCTTGCCACCCAGCTATCATCATCGGGCGAAGGATAGAGATGCAAGTCATCCACATGATTACAAAGAAAGCGAGAGCTCAATATCTCCCCTATGTGAACCATTTCTCCACGGTCTTCTGCGGAGAGCAGCCCTCTTATACACAATTCAATAAGCACTGATGAGGGGTTTTCTATATCTTCAATTTACTCCCGCAGGCGCAGGAGGTCTCCCCTGTCTCGAATATCTGCCTCGAGCTCCTGCCACATGAGACCGCCAGTATGGACGGTAGTAATAACGGGCGCTGCGCCAGCGGATGGGATATCTACGATAAGGACGTTGCCGCTGTTCCTTTCCCCGAACTTCGTCGTCTCGTGAGTTCCGGAGTATGCCATACGCGCCACGCCATCCCCTCCAGAATAAATGGCTGTCGAGTGCCAGTGTCCCAGGGCAAGGTAATCCAGCCCTGACCTCAACGCCGCATTCCGTGGAATAGGATAATCCATCTCTCCCTGCTGGACTCCCTCCACTGTGCCATGCGCCATGCCGAGCTTAATTCCTGTCGCTTCGCCAGCGTGTATCCATGCCGTGGGGTCTTTGCCCGAGTGTTTCTCCCATATAGGGCAGGGGTAGAGGAGTCCACCGGGAATTTCCATGGGTTGCTCCTCATAAAGCACCTGTATGTTTTCCGCCGACTTCCAGGCAGGGTGTTCCCAGACAGAGCCGGGGGTGAAGAGGTCATGATTGCCAGGGATTATAAACACGGGGATATTCGAAGCGGCTAGAATATCAGCCGCCTTCTGCACCAGAATGCGGTCCACACCGTTATCCTCGAATGTATCTCCGGCAACGAGAATGAACTGTGCAGAATGAGCCTGAGCGGTCTCAACAACCCTCCTGGCAGCGAGGAAGCGCTCCTCACGAACGCGCGCTCCAACCTCGCCAACATGCGCAGCCTTCATCCCGAGCTGCCAGTCCGCCGTGTGAGGAAATTTCATCGCTTCACTTCCTCCAATCTATAGTTTAGCCCTTAAACACATTCGGTGTCCACAGGGGGTACTCGCTCAGCGATTGGATTGTATTGTCTCCGCGCCTTACCCGTGTGAGTGGAGTGAGATTGCCACGCCTTTGGCTCGCAATGACAGGGGAAAATACAGGATTGGCTTTACATGCTATACTTCTGGCAGACAACTTTACCAGACATCGAGGGTGGAAGTTTGGCACATTCAATCGGTGGTATTAATCATGGCAAAGCTGGTATATATCGCAGGGCCGCTGTTTTCCCAAGCCGAGAGGGCGTACCTTGGACTCATGGTGGATACTCTGGCAAGTGCCTCATCACTTGACCCCATATCCGATTTCTTTCTACCACACCGCGACGCAGGTGAGCAGGGGAAGGGCTTAAGTCGAAAGGACATCTTTGAACTGAACTTGCAGCATCTGACATCATCAATCATAGTGGTAGGTCTACTGGATGGCCAGGACACCGACAGCGGAACCTGCATCGAGCTTGGTTATGCCTATGCCAGGGGCAAGAAAATCTTCGGGCTACTTACTGACTTCCGAGCACATCACTCTGTTGATATTGAGCCACATCGCCCCAATCTCATGGGCTGGGGAGTATGTGAAGAGGGTGGCACTCTCTTTGACGGCCTCAATCCCCTCACAGAAGCCTTCGCTGAATACCTGCGAACCCTCGGGTGAAGGATTATCCCCTGAATTCCTCCCCTCACATGTTTCCAGGGTACAAAGCTGACTAACTCAGCTTCTTTCCGACTTCATCCCGGCTTTCATGTTGCCCCTGGCTTCCTCAAACGCTCGTTCCATCACCTCAGCTTCGGCATAAAGCCTCTCCCATTCCTGGGTAAGCGATTTGGTATCCTGTTTTAATTTGCGATGTTGCTCAACAGCCTTCATAACCTGTGCGCTATCGCTATAATGGTTTGGGTCGGCAAACAGGCTCTCGGTTTCCTTGAATTGCAGCTCAAGATGGGAAAGCTCGGACTCTATTTCAGCAATACGCTTTTTTATGGAGGCGCTCTCCCGATAGTATTTGTTTCTGAGTTCACCTTCGGCTCGTTTGCGTCGGCGCAATGTATCCGCCGCCGAGACTTTTTTTCCAGCGTTGGCTTTTCTATACACGGTGGGTTCTGGACTTTCTCCCGCCGAATGTTCCTTCCAGTAGAGATAGCTGTCATAATCCCCCGGGAATACCTGAAGCCTGCCATTCCTCACCTCGATAATCTTGTTAGCAATCTGCCGAATCAGCGTGCGGTCATGCGTGATGAAGCACAGCGTGCCCTGATAGGCTTCCAGGGCATCGGTGAGTATCTCACGCGAGGCGATATCCAGGTGATTGGTGGGCTCGTCCATCAGCAGGAAATTCGCTGGCTGAGTCAACATTTTGGCTATTGCCAGTCGGCTTTTCTCTCCACCCGAGATGACGGATACCCTTTTAAATACATCATCGCCGCTGAACAGGAAGTTACCCAGGATTCCCCTGATTGTCTGTTCTGTTTCACTCGGAGCCACACGCCAGAGCTCAGCAAGGACGCTTTTTTCCAGATTAAGCAGCTCAAGCTGATACTGGGCATAATAAGCCATAGTCGCATTATATCCCAGCTTGCGCTCTCCTTTTTCGAAAGCAAGCACGCCAGCCAGAATTCTGAGCAGGGTCGTTTTCCCAGCGCCATTGTGACCCACTAGAGCTACCCTCTCCCCCCTATGCAAAGTTAGATTGAGGTCTTGATACACAACGTTCGCATTATACGCCTTGAAGATATGCTTAAGAGCGATGGCCTCTTCCCCGCTTCTAGGAGCCTCGGGGAAGGAGAAGTGCACCTTCTTCGTCGCTCTGGGAACTGCCACCCTTTCCATTTTTTCCAGCTTCTTAATTCGGCTCTGAGCCTGGGCTGCCTTGGTAGCCTTATAGCGAAACCGCTCAATGAAACGTGTCTCCCTTTTTATCTCCAGTTCCTGTCTCTTTGCCGTGGCTTCTCTGACCTCCATCTCCTTCTGCTGTGCCATGACAAAGCTATCATAGTTGCCATGGTGAAACACAACCCTGCCTTGCTCGATGGCCAATACCTTGCTGATCGCTCGATTCAAAAACGCCCGGTCGTGTGAGGTAACCAGCACCGCACCCTGGTAGCTTTTGAGGTAATTTTCGAACCAGATGAAGGATTCCAGATCCAGGTGGTTTGTCGGCTCATCGAGGAGCAGCAAATCGGGATTGAGCAGTAGAAGCCTGGACAATGCGGCACGCATCAGCCATCCGCCGCTGAACTCATTCAAAGGACGGGAAAAGTCCGATTCCGCAAAGCCTAACCCAGAAAGGACAATTCTGGCCTCATGTTCGGAGCTATATCCGCCGGCCGCCTCAAATTGACTCTGAAGCTCGCCGAGCTCTCGCAGCAACTTTGCCGAATAGTCTCCACCCTCATCCTCAGCCAGAGCTTGGTGAATAACATCAATACGGTGCGCAATGCCACTTATCCTGGTTGAGGCGCTGGCGGCATAGTCGAGCAACCGCTGTGTGGAAGAAGGGCTGATATCCTGCTCCAGGTAACCTACGGTAGTCCCCTTCCGTATGCTGGCGCCACCCTCATCAGGGCTTACGCTTCCCGTGATGATCTGGAATAGCGTTGTCTTGCCCGAACCGTTCGGCCCAATAACAGCTATTCTATCTCTGGCGCCGACGTGAAAGCTGACGCCGCTGAACACTGCCTGAGTTCCAAAGGACTTGGAGATATTTACGATATTCAGCATAACGGCATTGCCGCAAATTCACACAACTACCAGTACCTCAACTTCTTCCGCAAATCTCTAGCTAAATCAGCAATCTCCCCCTTACAGTTAAGGCAATCCCCGCAATAAAACCCACAATAAGCAATCAAATTCTCGTCCTGTTTGCTCATCCTACTATCCTCCCTTCTCCCTTTCATCAAACATATCCCCTGCAAGGATAACCGCCTCGGGCTTTTCTGCTATGACCTGGCTGATAACCTTGCTGAAATTCTTAAGCGAGATTTCGCCACGTGGAGACCTGTAGTTCTCGTCTCTAAAGCGCTCGGCTTGAATTAGAAGATGTGCATCGCTAAGGATGGCTATTCTGGACATAGTTTATTTTAACTTAATTGCCTGCTCATTTTTGTTTCAGTATATCACATGGCAAATGGAGTGAGATCGCCTCGGGGAGGCGAGGGGAATTCAAGAATTGGGAGCGCTCTGCCCCAAACCGCTGCTAGATGGTGCTACGTTATCCTTTTATCTTACAGTCATTCTAGTCGCTATTTAATTTGACATTCTGTGCGCAAACGAAATTGCCGAAGGCTGAATTGGGGGAAATCTTGATTTTCCTTTTTGCTCGCTGTGGTAGCTCTCAATACTGCATAGCGACGGCCTTCAACATTACGAACAATGGAGATATTCGTCGAGCAACTTTTTAATCTCATCTTCCCTACCATATAATTTCTCACTCAGGTCTTCATCGTTGTAGCTCTTAAGCTTTTTCACTATCCCATCAATTACCGTAGAAGAAAAGACACCGTTCCTCTGGTATATTTCACGATCTCTCAAAAGACTTTTGGCTGATTCCCAGCATGAGGCAGGTAGCTGAGGCAGTTTCTCCTGAATCCCCTTATGTTCAGAGGAAAAGATGTTTATATCCACATAGAGTTTATTAGCCACTTCCAACGCACCTCGCATCTCCAATCCATGTCGAGTGGCCACAGCTAGTCCAGCTAGTAGAAGATAAATGTTAGCCGAACCATCAGGACAGCGAAATTCTACCGTCTGCCTATCAATAAATCCCGAAGATTCTGTCCTCTCCTGTGGATTGGCATCTCTGGCCATATTCTTAACATTTATCCATCCTAAAGGAACCCTTACTAACACAGATCGGTTTCTATCACCCCAGCATATATTTGTTGGTGCTTCCTGCTGGGAGACTAATCTCAGATAAGAGGTAGGGACAGTATTACCAAAGGCAGTCAGGGAAGGAGCCAGAGTTAGATAGCCAGCAATAGCCTTTTTGGCTATACTACTTAACCGGCTTCCTTCAATCATCATATTCTTCCCATCTTTGACCAATCTTGTGTGAATATGAAGACCACTACCGGCATGTCCAACCACAATCTTGGGGGCAAAACTGATGGTTACCCCATACTTATACCCCATCATCCTTAACATCCATTTGGCAATAACAATTTGTTCGGCGGCATCTTCTATAGGCACAGGAAGGAACTCAATCTCATGCTGCTCCATCTCATGGTCTTCTTCGCAAATATTGCCTACCTCGGAGTGACCATACTTTATTTTGCCTCCTGCCTGAGCAATAGCTTGCATAGCTTCACATCTCAATCTCTCCCATTTAGAAAATGGGGCAGACTCCTGGTAACCCCTCTGAGCCGTAATTGGATATAAACGCTGGCTATCATAAAAAACATAATATTCCAACTCCCCCATAGCCTCGAGAGTTAACCGGTGCTATTCTTCAATACCTCTTGCGCCTTTCTAACGATATTCTCTGGAGAGCTTGGTAGCCGAACCCCTTCACTTGTATAGTAAGAGCAAAGTATATCTACTGTGGGAATAGGAGAGAACGGGTTTACATAGGCAGTTTTATAGCGGGGAATAACATACAGATACTTGAGGCCGCATCGATATTAGGTTAAAAGACTAGCCATTATAGTATTTAAAGGATGGGTAAGCATTGCTTTAGCTCATAATCAGTTACTTGACTACAGTATCGATTCCATTCTACTTTTTTATTCTCGATAAAAGTATCAAAAACGTGTTTTCCTAAAGCCCTTTTCACTAATTCGCTGCTCTCAGTAAACTTTATAGCTTCATACAGGCTTCCTGGAAGCGTACCTATACCCTTTTCCTGCCGCTCTTGCTCAGTCATTTCAAAAACATTTTTCTCAAGAGGCGGTGGTGGATCATACCCTTCCTCAATCCCTTTCAGCCCGGCTGCCAGTATGACGCTGAAGACCAAATAGGGATTACAAGCAGGGTCAGGGGATCTGAGTTCAATTCTGGTCGCCGCTTCCTTCCCTGGCTGATATTCGGGTATCCTGATTAAATCAGCTCGGTTTCTCCGTGCCCATGTAATGTACACCGGCGCCTCATAGCCTGGGAGGAGACGCTTATAAGAATTCACCCACTGGTTAGTAATAGAGGTAATCTCAGGGGCATGTTTTAATAACCCAGCAGCAAAATGTTTAGCTATCTCGGATAGATGATGCGGGGCCTTTTCATCAAAGAAGGCGTTCCTGCCACCTTTAAACAATGACATATGGACATGCATCCCACTACCATTTACACCAAACACAGGTTTGGGCATAAAAGAGGCATAAACTCCATGTTTTTGAGCCACCTGTTTGACTACCAACCTGTAGGTCATTACATTGTCTGCCATAGTCAAAGCATCGGTATAGCGTAAATCTATCTCATGTTGACTAGGAGCACCCTCATGATGACTACACTCTACGCCGATGTCTATTTGTTCCAGGATAAAGATTGTTTCCCGTCTTAGATCTGTAGCTATATCAGGAGGGGTTAAATCAAAGTAACCACCTTGGTCCAAAAACTGTGTTTTCTCTGAATTTTGAAAGTAGAAATATTCTAATTCAGGACCAACATAGAAGGTATAACCCATATCCATAGCTTTTTTAAGGTTTCTTTTAAGCACATACCTGGGGTCGCCTTCAAAGGGCTGTCCTCCAGGCCAGTAAACATCGCAAAACATCCTGGCTGTACTTTGGTGCTGCTCTGAATGCCAGGGAAGGATTTGGAAGGTAGCAGGGTCAGGTAAAACCACCATATCGCTCTCATCAATACGTGCAAAGCCTTGAATGGATGAGCCATCAAATCCGCTTCCCGATTCTAAAGCCCCCTCCAACTCTTTAAAAGTAATAGAGAAGCTCTTTAAAAACCCCAAGATGTCGGTAAACCATAACCTTATAAACTTAACATCTTGCTCCCTGGCTATCTTGAGAACATATTCCTTGGCTTCGGCTCTATCCCTGCTAATCATTAATCCTCCTTTCCTTTCGGGGATAATTTCTCTCTCATCAGACCATAAATTAGGGCAAAAGTCAACAATTCCATATAAAACCCAAAATTTACCCTGGTTTCATATTCCAAAGGATTAACATTTTTCCCCCTCCACCATTTTGAGAAACCTCTCAAACAAATACACATTATCCAGTGGGCCTGGTGATGCTTCTGCGTGGTATTGGATGGATAGGAGAGGTATCTCCCGATGGCGAAGCCCCTCCACAGTACCGTCATTTAGATTTACATGGCTAACCTCAAGCCCACCATGAAGGCTTTCGGCATCAATGGCATAACCATGATTCTGTGCTGTAATGTAAACCCTGCCTGTCTCCAGGTCGCGTACAGGATGGTTGGCACCATGATGCCCAAATTTAAGTTTATATGTTCGCCCACCAAGCGCTCGCCCTATAAGCTGATGTCCCAAACAGATGCCCATGATGGGCTTTATCCCAATAAGTTTTCTCACAGTGTCCTCAATATAACCGAGATTAGTTGGGTTTCCTGGTCCTGGGGATAAGATAATGCCGTCTGGCTTCAATCTCAAAATATCCTCTGCTGAGAATGTAGAAGGAACAGCAGTCACTATACAGCCAAGCGAATGCAATATTCTTAGTATGCTATATTTCAGACCGCAGTCGAGGGCAACGATGTGCGCTGCGCCAATAGTTCCAGCCTCATTCGGTGAGTCATAAAAAGTTGGACCCTTCTCCCATCGGTATACAACTGAGGTACTTACCCCTCGGACGAAATCTACATCATCGTAGCGAGGCAAGCTTCTTAACCGTTCGAGCACCTCATCTGCAGGTTCGCTTAGCGTTATAGCTCCCATCTTCACTCCCACAGACCTCAAGCGGCGAGTCAGGGCACGTGTGTCAACGTCACTGATGCCAGGGATGTTGTTTTCAGCTAGATATTGGCTCAGCGTTTTGGTGCTTTGCCAATGGCTTGGCGCTTGGCAATATTCACGAACCACTAAGCCACTTATCTGGATTTGTCTGGACTCAATATCCTCAGTGTTTATCCCATAGTTTCCAACAAGAGGGTACGTGAGAACTACTATTTGCCCGGAATAGGAGGGGTCAGTGAGTATCTCTTGATATCCAGTCATACTAGTATTGAACACCACTTCACCCCAGGCTGAGGTTTCAGCACCAAAGGAATAACCTTCGTAGAGTGCCCCGTCTTCTAAAACCAAAACTGCTTTCCTAGCCATTATTCACCTTGATCTTTATAATTACAGAGTCAATATTCTAGTAAGTGTAAAGCCTCCCATAGTGTCTTCATCTCTATCTTCTTACAGGAACTCCCCTTTCAGCTAGATAGTCCTTTGCCTGGTGAATTGAATAAATACGGTAATGAAAGATACTGGCAGCCAGGACAGCATCAGCCTTACCTATGACTAGAGCTTCATAGAGATGCTCCAAATTACCTGCGCCACCGCTGGCAATGACAGGCACTGGTACTGCCTCGCTGATGGCACGGGTCAATTCTAAATCATATCCAGTCCGTTGACCATCAGCATCCCAACTGGTAAGCAGCAATTCTCCAGCACCAAGAGCAATAACCTGCTTAGCCCATTCAATAGCGTCAATACCCGTTGGCTTCCGCCCACCATGAGTTAAAACCTCCCATTTAAGCTTACCTTTGCTATTTACTCTTTTGGCATCGATGGCCACCACGATACATTGAGAGCCAAACTTCTGCGCTCCCTGGTTGATAAGCTTAGGGTCGAGCACAGCAGCGGTATTAATGGTTATTTTATCAGCCCCTGCTTCTAAGACGCGCCGCATATCACTAACACTACGCAGTCCACCACCAACGGTGAGCGGGATAAAAACCTGTTCTGATACACGTTCAACCACATCCACCATAATATTGCGCCCCTCAGGACTAGCACCAATATCCAGAAAAACAAGCTCATCAGCTCCCTCTTGATAATAGCGCGCCGCAAGCTCCGCCGGGTCACCGGCATCACTCAGGTGTGTAAAGCTCAAGCCTTTAACCACTCGTCCTTGAGTAACATCCAGGCAAGGAATAATCCTTTTATTTAACATCGTGCTTCCACTAAAGAAAACAGTTGTTTATCTCGCCTGTTTCTCATTGGCTATAAGCTCTTTGCGAAGCAATATCCAGGAAATAGGCATGGAATCTTAGATCCGAACTTAGTTCAGGATGAAAAGCTGAAACTAACAAATTTTCCTGCCTGGCAGCGACAGGAGTGCCATCAGGAAGACTAGCCAAGATTTCCACTCCAGAACCAGTCTCTACAATAATAGGCGCCCTGATAAATACAGCGGGGAAAGGAGTCTTACCCAAAGCCGGCACTGATAAGGATGTTTCGAAGCTATCGACTTGTCTGCCAAAGGCATTGCGCCTTACTTTTACATCCATAGCTCCAATGGTCTCTATATCTAAATCGAGAGCGCTTTTTGCCAGCAGAATCATGCCAGCACAAGTTCCAAACATAGGAAAGCCATCTTGGGCTAGCCCTCTTATCACCTCCATCAGACCATAGCTCAGCATCAGTTGACTAATAACGGTAGACTCTCCTCCAGGGATGATAAGTCCATGTAATCCTTTAAGGTCTCGAGGTAAGCGTATGGCTAATGCGTCCACTCCCAATTTTTGTAAACTAGCCATATGCTCAACAAAAGCACCCTGCAAAGAAAGGACGCCAATCTTCCTGCTGTTATTCATCTCCACTGCTCCGCCATAAATTGGTTACTCACCAGCATATGTCTATCTCCCACTTAGCGCCATCTTCACGAAATTGGAATACAGTTTCAATCCATAGGTGGCGCTTTTCTCAGGGTGAAACTGGGTTGCCACTAAATTGTCCTTAATCACCATACTACATATAGGTATACCATAATCTGTCAGGCCTGCCACAACTGACCTATCCTCAGGCTCAGCATAATAACTATGGACAAAGTAAAAGTTTGCTTCATCAGGTATACCGTCAAAAAGAGAGTGAATAATTGTCTGCTTTACTTGATTCCAACCCATGTGGGGAATCTTAAGCCCGGAAGGCAGTCTTCTTACAATTCCAGGAATCACGCCCAGACATTCATGCCACCCTCTTTCTTCAGTGCCTGAGAACAAGACTTGCAAGCCAACACAGACAGCGAAAAACGGTCGCTTCTCATCAATCAGTTGACGAATAACATTAGACATCCCCAATTTCTCCAAGCTATCCATAGTATCTCCTGCAGCACCAACACCGGGAAGAATAACCGCAACAGCATTAAACACGTCCTCAGGATTGTTCGTCACCTTCGCTTGGCAACCTAGCTTCGCGATAGCATTAACCACACTACGTAAATTTCCCGCACCGTAATCAATTACAGCAACCACTTCATTATTCATAAGGGCTGCGCCCACCTCACGGCATTTACGAAAATCTGGAAGCCATCCTGGTACTTCCTGGCTTCTTGCCTCGTCCACTGTGGATGCTGGGTGCCTCGAATACACCGTTCAGGATGTGGCATTAAAGCAAAAACACGACCTGAAGCATCACAAATGCCAGCAATATTTGCTACTGAGCCGTTGGGATTATGGGGGTAGCCAGCGTTACTATTTCCATTCTCATCGGCGTAATACAACACTACATTTAACTGGGGCAAAACCTCAAAATCAGCTACGACCTTCCCCTCGGCGTGGGCTACAGGAAGATACATTAGCTCTATGCCTTTAGTGAACACGCACGGGCTTTCCCTGTTCACATTCAGGTGCACCCAGCGGCACTCAAACCTACCCGAATCATTCGCCACCAAGGTTAGCATTGGCTGGCCAGCTCGTAACGACCCGGGCAGAATACCAGCCTTTACCAGCACCTGAAAGCCATTACAAATTCCTAAAACCAGCCCCCCACCTTCAATAAACCTTTCTATATCCTCACCGAGTTTTAGCCTAAGTTCATTGGCTAACACTTTACCCGCGGATATATCATCACCATAGGTGAATCCGCCGGGAATAACCATTATTTGATAATCGCAGAGCCGTTGTTCACGACGAATCAATTCACCAACATGAACTAAGGAAGTTACCGCCCCAGCTTGTTGGAAAGCAAAGGCAGTTTCAGCATCACAATTTGTCCCTGGGGCACGTAGTATTAGTGTTCTTACTTTGCTCATTGTTCCTTACCAGCATAGTGGTCTCTGCCAGGCTCGCTTTAATTCACCAAGGGATTTAGCCACAGCCTTTCTGCCATTCACTCCGTATACCTCCAGCATTTTAGCATCGGAAACTCGACCAATAAAGGCTAAGTTAGTAGTACTCATTATCTCCTCAAACTCATCTTTGCTCTCTGGCGCCACTTCAACCAAGAAGCGACTATTTGATTCCGAAAAGAGTATGAAATCATCCCTCTCTATAGGTTCACCGAGTGGGCTACGTTCCAGATACACTGTAGCACCTAATCCCCCAGCAAAGGCCATTTCAGCAAGGGCAACACCGAGACCACCTTCACTTAAGTCGTGGCAGGCCCTGACCAAACCTTTCTCGGTAGCCAAACTCAACTTATCCATCAGCTCCTTGCCCTGGTGTGGATTTACCTTAGGCACCCTGTTACCTATAAACCCATGCGCTCTGAAATATTCCGACCCCCCAAGTTCATTCTGGGTAGTGCCAACAATGTAAATCAGGTCGCCTGCCCTCTTGAAATCCATCGAAATCACCCGGTTCACATCTTCCATAACGCCAATAGCCGAGATAAGCAAGGTGTGGGGAATGGAGATAGTCTTGCCTTCAAACTCAAATTCATTATTGAGACTATCCTTGCCCGAGATAAACGGGGTCTCGTATATAGTAGCTATATCGTAGCAGGCCCGGGCTGCTCGAACCAAGGCACCCAGCATATCAGGTTGATTAGTATTACCCCAGCTAAAGTTATCTAGCAGAGCTACCCTTTTTAGATCACCTCCAACAGCTATAATCTGCCTTAGTGCCTCATCAATAGCAGATGCAGCCATCCAGTAAGGGTCTATCTCTCCATATTTGTGATTTATACCATTGGATACTATTACGCCCATCTCTGAATCCAAGATTGGCCTAACAATAGCAGCATCGCCTGGTCCATCGTTATCCCTGCCCACCAGAGGTTTGAGCACACTAGTTCCCTGCACCTCGTGGTCGTATTGGCGTATTACCCATTCCTTGCTACACACATTCCATGAGCCAAGAATTTGAAGTAAAGCTTCACCTAAGTCCTGTGGCTGAGCAAAATCAGGCTCAGCATACTGTGGCTGCTTCCACATCGCTTCCCTCTCCACCTGCGGCCGACCCTCATGCAAAAATTCCATGCTCAGGTCACAGACTAAGTTCCCTTGATAAAAAAGCTGCAGCCTTCGGTCGTTGGCAAACTCGCCGATGACTGTTGCTTCAACACCTTCAACAACAAAAAGGGCCAGTAGTTCCTCAACGCAGTGCGGTGGGACAGCCAACACCATTCGCTCTTGAGATTCAGATATCCATATTTCGGAATAGGACAGCCCAGCATATTTCAGGGGAACCCTATCCAGATAAACATGTACTCCAGTTTCTGCAGCCATCTCACCTACCGCTGATGAAAGCCCACCACCACCACAGTCGGTTATCCTTGAGTGTAGCCCACGATCTCTGGCCTGAAGGATGACATCAATAAGTCTCTTCTCCACAATGGGATTGCCAATCTGAACTGAGCTAGAGGAAACTGTGGTTGACTCCTCAGTAA
This sequence comes from Dehalococcoidia bacterium, assembly GCA_030605665.1. The sequence continues at coordinate 21,399 of JAUWHW010000073.1, forward strand.
GCTGTTCTGAGGCAAAAGTCACACCATGAATTCCATCACGCCCAGTTTTGCCTCCGGCTAATATTACTAAGTCACCAGGTTTCTGTCGCCCTCTCCTTGATAGGTCTTTGGGCAACAGTCCCAATGTTCCACAGAAGACAAGCGGATTAGCCACATATCGTTCATCAAAGAGTATGGCACCATTAGACGTAGGGATTCCAAGCCGATTAGCATAGTCAGCTACTCCAGCCCGAACACCTTTGAAAACACGACGCGGGTGTAACACGCCCCGCGGTAACCTATTATACGAAAAGTCAGGGGGTCCAAAGCAAAAAACATCGGTGTTTAAGATTGGCTTGGCACCCAGCCCAGTACCTAAGGCATCACGAACAACGCCACCCATACCAGTTGAAGCTCCCCCATACGGCTCAACTGCCGAGGGGTGGTTATGAGTCTCAACCTTAAAACAAAGAGCCCAACGACCATCAAAATCGATCACGCCAGCATTGTCTTCAAAAACAGAAAGACACCACGGCTTGTTTAGTTCCTCAGTCGTTTTCATAATAGTACTCTGGAGTAAGTTATCTATAGTTACATCGCCAAACTTGATTCTGCCCTTGAATGTTTTGTGGACGCAGTGCTCAGACCAGGTTTGGGCTAGTGTCTCAAGTTCGGCATCGGTAGGATTACGCCCTTGGTAATTAAAGTAAGTAGTGATTGCTCGAAGCTCGTCATTGGTAAATCCAAATTGATGGCTGAGTTCCACAAGCTCGGCTTCACTTGCCCCCAGAATGTCTACTCGCTTTAGCTTAAATCTATACTGAGGATTTTCAGGAAACTCTGCCAGCTCGGCTTTAACTATGTGTTGTATAATCGGATTCACTAGTAATCTATTGCATATTGTCTCTAGCTGATGTTCATCTAGTTGCCCTTCAATAATGTAGCGCCTTGCCGTTTTAACTGCCTTGACCCCCCTCACACCCAAATCCAGTATCGCTTTCATAACAGTCTCTTCTACAGGGTCAGTGACGCCAGCATTGTAAGCCACCTCAACAATGTGATAGTGGGTGCCGACATTGCCCTTATTCCGGGAGGTTGACTCATACCGGATCTCCTGAGCCACCGGGTCAGCCAGAAGGCCGCGACAAACCAGGTCTAGCTCATCAGGTTTAAAATCTGCATCTAGCCAGTATATATCTACTACGCGAACATTGGAGACTGTCGCTATTCCCAGATCATGTATATCCTTGACCAAACTAAGCCCTCTAACATCCGGTAGGTGATTCTTCAACCAAACTTCCACTCTATACATCAAAACAGACCCCCTTCAAACTAAGCCATAAGTAGTTAACTTCATACTATCTTTACCGCGGTCCCATAAGCTACCATTTCAGCAGCCCCAGAAATTACCATTGAGGTTACGAACTTATAAATAAATTATTTAATCTCTGAAGCGGTTGGTAATGGGTAATCTTCTATCTTTGCCGAAATCCCTGGGAGTTATCTTTATACCTGGGGGAGCCTGACGACGCTTATACTCATTCCTGTCCACCAACTGAGCTACCTTCGTGACTACTTCACGGTCAAAACCCTTGTCTACGATTTGTTCAATTGACAGGTCGTCTTCCACATACTTCTCCTACATACCGGAAGTTCACCATTTCAATCTTGTTCTCCTCAGTGAACTCAATCAGGCCTGGCTTAGTAAATTCTTCCGTGGGCTTTGCTAAAAACTGAACTATTTTGTTCATATTCATCCCTACTGTATCTTTCACAACTTATTCACCTCCTTGAATTCCTGCGAACTAATTCGCCTGACATCAGATTGTGTGAAACTAACCGCGTAGACGAATTCAGGTTCACCTAGTCACTTCACCATCACAAATTCTAACCTCTGTCGTAGTACCTCTCCAATAATGATTATAGCATTTGTATTAAATCTAGACAGTGTGTTATCTTAAAGTGGAAATATGAGAGCAATTCCTTTGGGAGTTCATTTCAAGTTGAGTTTTCATTATTTTGTTTAGCCATCACCGGCTCTACTTGCCTGCTTTAGTAATTATCCCCTACTAGATAGACATTACTCAGCCTCACTTCTCTTAAGCCTTGCCCTTCCACCCTGCCAAGTATTCCTTTGCACGGTGCTTAGGGCAGCAAGCAATTTGCTGCTTATATCAAAGAAATTGTTTCCATCCCTCTGTCTGCTAGCGTCTCTACGATATATCTTCGATGGCAACCGCCATCTTAGTCGTTAGTCAATAGTCCTGAAGTCAAAGGAGCTTGCTCATGCTGCCTTTTGAGATTGCTTCGGCTACGCCTCGCAATGACAACTGTATGTTTGCGGTATCCTCCTTTGCGGAACCCACCCAGGGTATCGCCCATAAAGATATAACTTATGCCAAATTGGGGTAATTTTGCCTCCAGGTTTTCCCTATTATACTCAAGCACAGTGCTTCTGGGGAAACGACGAACATCCACGATAAAAGCAATGTGCTGCTCCTTCAGAAGCGCTACCAAATCAGCAAACCTCCTGCTCCCATAGCCAATAGTGAAAATTGCCATCAGTAGTCATCCCCCAGAAGATGAACATTCCCCACCCTAACCTTTCCTAAACCCTGCGCTTTTGCCTCTACAAAGCATTCTTCTGCATGCCGCCTTGAGGTGGTGGGCAAATCCCTCATCATAAATTGGGGAGCAAAAGCGAGAAGAGAATAAGGGATATCTGGGTTCAGGGAGGAAATAAACCGAGCGATATGGGAGATCTCTTGTTTATCCACGTATCCTGGAACCAGCAATGTGCTAGCTATTAAGAAAGGGGGGGAGGGTCTTTTCCTGGTATATTCAGCGAGGAGCTGGAAGTTTTCCAAAGTTCTTTTGTTGCTTACGCCACATAGAGCAATATGTAGCTCCTCGCTCCAGGCTTTGAGGTCGAACTTGATACAGCCTCCAGAGTTTAGGGCAATTTCAGCAGCTTGCCTTAATAGCGCAGGATGCATGGAGCCGTTGGTCTCCCAGCATATGCGAAGAACCCTGCCTTTATTCTTCTGCAAGGCTAGCCGGGAGGCGCGAATGGAATGAGGAAGCTGAGGCGTGGGGTCGCCACCAAAGTAGCAAATGCAAGAGGTACGGTCATCAACAGCATCAGCCAGCATTGAGGCAGTGACTTTGCTTTCCTGTAACGCTAATCTACGGTAGTGCCAATTCTGGCAAAATAAGCAATCAAACGAACAAGCCTGGTAGAAAACAGCCAGATTTTTGTAGCCATATTCAGGGCCATTGCGGCAGGCAAATTGGGGATAGCCAGCCCCTGTGCCGCCAGGACAAACCCAATCTGCCACGCAGTTAGTGGGCAGAGAGTCATAATACCAACTGACATTAGCTCTATCCGCCGTAGCACCATTGAGCTTATTTCCTTCATTAAAGCGCAATCCACAATAACTTCTGCCACCTAAAGGCAAACGACATTCATTAACACAAACTTGGCATCGGGGTCCTGCTTCACTCTTAGGAGGATGAACAGGGAGTTCAAAGAAGCTTCTGGCTTTGCTATGAGCTTCTTCTATAATAGGCAATACCGAAGCAAAGTGGGCTCGAACACAGTCAAGACATACCCCTAAAGCCTGGGAAATTAGAGAAGATTCTTTACCACAATGCTGACATTTAACAGACAAGAAAAATTACCTTCGGTCTGGACCTAGAATAGAACCAACAAAATCCCTTTGCCCCCGCACAAAGTCGGCAACAGGCATTTCGCGTTTACCTTCTAACTGAACTCGGCAAAGGCCTAAGATACCCTCTCCAGTCACCACACCAACTTTGGGTGGCTCTCGCAAAACTACCACCTGCCCTATTTCGCCCTTTGGTGACTCGCCAAGGAGAGTAGCTTTGTGAATTTTGAGCCTTTTGCCTTGCCAACAAGTATAGCAGCTTGGCCAAGGATTAAAGGCCCTTACCCGCTGCCAGAGCTCTACTGCCGAAAGACGCCAGTCTATCTCACCATCTTTACCAGTTATTAACCTGCTATAAGTAGCCTGACTCTCATCTTGAGGTTTCGGTTCAAGTTCACCCCCAATCCACTTAGGCAGGGTTTCCATCAAAAGCTCAGCCCCCACATGAGCTAGTTTGGCTGTAAGAGAACCAGTGGTATCCGTGGAGGAAATACCCACCTTTTCCTGGGCTAAAATCGACCCGCTATCTAAGCCTTCATCCATTAACATGACGGTAACTCCGGTAAGTAATTCTCCACAAAGAAGAGCATTAGCTACTGGAGATGGTCCTCGGTGTTGAGGCAATAGCGAAGGATGAACATTAAGACAACCAAACTTAGGCAGAGACAGCACCTCTTTGGGAAGAATACGACCAAAAGCGGCGACTACAATCAGCTCTGGCTTAAAACTAACCAATTCCCTTACCACTTCCGCTAACTTAAGAGTCCTCGGCTGAATGACGGGAATTTTATGCCTTATGGCTAGCTCTTTTACCGGGAGCGGGGTAAGCCGTCGCTTTCTACCAGCCGGCTTATCAGGTCGAGTATACACAGCAACCACATGATATGGACTGTGGATTAAATATTCCAATATAGGCACAGCAAACTGTGGGGTACCCATAAAAACTACACGAACTTCCATGTCAGAGATATTTTCCTTAATTCCTTTTGTTATGTCAAAACTTCCCTAGAAAAGGCTCAAGACCATTTGATAAGCTGTCATTATAGATTTAGGAATTTCTATCCTGCCATAACTCTCCTCTTGGCCGATTAATGATAATTTAGCTACGGGGGTGAATTGGAGTCAGCAAAAGAAATTTGGGAGAGCGCACTGGGAGAACTTCAACTCCAAGTCAGCAGGACAAATTATACCGCTTGGCTTAAGAACAGTTATGGCGTAAGTTTCCAAGAAAACGTTTTTGTGGTTGGAGCTCCCAATGCTTTCGTGGCCGAATGGCTAACTAAGCGTCTCCATTCTCTAGTAAAAAAGACCTTAACTCAAATTATAGGTAGGGATATTGATGTTCAATTTATCGTTTACCACAAAGAGCAAATACAGAACGCTTCTTTAGCCTGCGCTAGTCAAACTGATGGCGGAACAAGTACCAAAGTCAAGGTAGATAGGTTTAATCCAAGGTATACTTTTGATAATTTTATCGTTGGTGATTGTAATCGCTTAGCTTACGCTGCTACAGTAGAAGCGGCCGAAAATCCGGGACGCACCTATAACCCTCTTTTCATCTACAGCAGCACAGGACAGGGTAAAACGCATCTGCTACATGCTGTTGGACATAGAGCAGTAAGCAATGGACTGCGAATAGCTTATACCAGCGCGGAACAATTCACTAACGAATTCGTAATAGCTATCAAGCAAAAACAAATCGAAGATTTTCGCAATAAATTCAAGGCTGCCCGCATCTTCCTATTTGACGATATGCAGTTTATAAGTGATAAAAAACAAACCTTGCAATGCTTCTTCCAAACTTTCAATGAGCTGCATAACAATAACTGCCAAATCGTCATTACTGCTGACCACCATCCTAAAGATATGGCTTTACACAGCGATAAGTTAAAATCGCATCTTGAATGGGGCCTCGTTGTCTCTATTCAGCCACCCAACTTTGAGACACGCCTCTCTATCCTACGCGCTAAAGCAGAGGAAATGATGATGCTAGTCTCTGATGAAGTGCTGCAACTTCTAGCAGAACGGATATGGGAAAATATCCGCCAACTTGAAGGCGCTTTAATATACTTAAGCGCTAAAGCTAAGTTAACCGGGATGGACCTTACCCCACAAACAGTTAACAGTTTATTAACAAGCACTGCTAGCAAGCAGAGTGGAAGGTTAATAATGCAAACAGTGGCTAATTATTTCAACCTCTCTACAGAGGAGCTAAGCGGAAGAAGGAGAGATAAGAAAACCGCCTTAGCACGGCAAATTGCAATGTATCTTATTCGGGAAGAGGGTAACTGTTCTTTTGCTGAAATCGGCAAGGTGTTAGGCAATAGAAACCACGCAACAATTATTCATGGTTATGCAAAGATAGCCACTGAAATGACCATTAACTCTAAATTATGCCATCAAATCTTGGAGATCAAAGGAAAAAATCAACTTGTATAAAGCTTCTACGAAGAAATGTTGAAAATATGTAGACAAATATTACCTTCCACGAAACTAAGTTGTTGACATCTACATATCGTAAAGTAAACTTCTTACCATTTACCTCCTTCTATTTACTTCTCCCTATTTTCTTTCCTATTAAAATTATTATTAACTTATAATATAATTAATTATGATAGATAAAGTAGAGATTATAATACAGGGTGGTTATGGTGGTGATGGCTTAAGTAGTTTTCGGCGGGAGAAGTATGTTCCTTTTGGTGGTCCGGATGGGGGTGATGGTGGGAATGGTGGCAACGTGTTCGTTGTGGCTGATTCCTCTCTAGTTGATTTAGCTTTGCTTAAGCAAAAAAAGAAATTTAAGGCTGAGTCTGGTCATCAAGGTGGTAGGTGGGGTAAGCATGGTAAAAGAGGAGAGAATCTAAATATTTTGGTGCCTGTGGGAACTACAGTTTCTATTAAGGCTAAGACAGGGGAAGAAAAACTTCTAAGCGATTTAGTTGCTTTGGAACAAAAAGTTTTAGTAGCTAAAGGTGGTAAGGGAGGGTTGGGTAATATGCACTTCGCTACAGTGACAAATCAGGCCCCAAGGGTAACTGGCAAAGGGGAATCAGGTGAGGAGCGCCGAGTTATCCTTGAACTAAAACTTATTACTGATATATGCATTATTGGATACCCTAATTCAGGTAAATCTGCTTTATTAACTGCTATAACAGGGGCTAGACCTAAAATAGCAGATTATCCCTTTACTACACGGCAGCCGGTTTTAGGGGTTATTCGAGGCAGCAAGAGAGACTTCGTGGTGGCTGAAATGCCGGCGCTTATCGAAGGTGCGCACATTGATAGAGGATTGGGATATGAGTTTTTACGGCACATTGAGAGAACTAAGTTACTAGTTTATTTGTTAGATGGCGCTTCGCCAACCATTGTCGATGACTTCGCCAAGCTAAGTGAAGAGCTGACTCTATATAAAACCGATCTATACCAAAAAGCAAGAGTCATAGCTGTGAATAAAGTGGACTTGCCGCAAGTTAAATCTCGATTACTTGACATAAGGCAATGTCTCGATTTCCTTGGGGTGCCAGTTTTCTTCATTTCAGCAGCTAGCGGGCAAGGTGTGGTAGAGTTTACCAGTAAGGCTATTGAAATAGTTGAGCGGGTGAATCAAGAAAGGAAAGCGATTTCGCCACCAGAAGTAGCAATATTTCATCCTAAACCTAAAAAGTGAAACAATGAATATAGGCATTCTTGGGGGCACATTTGATCCTATTCATGTAGGACATCTTGTTGTAGCCGAAGAAGCAAGGGTAAAGCTGGGGCTCAGCGAGATTCTCTTTATACCTGCAGGACAGCCGTGGCTCAAAGTAGACCATACTATTACTCCAGCAACCCATCGAGTAGAGATGGTGCGCTTGGCTATTGCTAGTAATCCTTATTTTAAGCTTTGCACTTTAGAAGTGGAGCGCGATGGTCCCTCTTATTCTATAGATACTATGATTGCACTTCGGAGCCAATTAGGTGCACAGTCTTTCTTCTTTATTCTTGGTAGTGATAGCCTTGCTGGATTTCATTTATGGAAAGAGCCAGCTAAACTGGTGCAAAAGTGTCGATTAGTAGTTGTTCCCAGATTGAATTTAAGTTTGCCAGACTTAAAATCTTTAGAGTGGCGTATTCCAGGGCTGGTATATAGCGTTATAGAGCTTGATGCACCTATCATCGAGGTCAGCTCTGCGAAGATCCGTCAACGTGTAGCCCAAGGATTGTCTATCCGCTACTTAGTGCCTGAGGTGGTGGGAAAATATATAGTTGAGCAAAAGCTTTATGTTAGCTGCGAGGCATGAAGAGCCAAGCGAACTCCTAGATATCCAGGTTTCTCACATTTTGAGCATGGGCTCGAATGAAGTTCTTGCGAGGCAAGACTTCGTTGCCCATTAGCATATGGAATGCTTGGTCTGCGGCTATAGCGTCTTCTATCCTTACTTGGAGCAAAGTCCTGGTGTTGGGATTCATTGTTGTCTCCCATAGCTGTTCAGGGCTCATTTCTCCTAGCCCTTTATACCTTTGGACCTCTAATTTATTCCCTTCCAGTTCTTTAAGCCTCTTTTCCTTTTCTTGTTCAGAGTAAATCCAAGATTGCTGTTTACCAAACTTGATGCGGTAGAGGGGTGGCTGGGCTATAAAAAGGTATCCTTGGTTAATTACCTCCACCATATGGCGATAGAAGAAGGTAAGAAGCAAAGTGCGAATATGAGAGCCGTCAACGTCGGCATCGGTCATGATAATTACTCGATGGTACCTGAGCTTGGAGGGATCGAATTGCTCATCTGTGTTTGCCCTTAATGCTGTAACAATAGCTCTTAACTCCTCATGTGCCACAATCTTGTCTTTAGTGGCTTTTTCTACATTAAGTAGCTTGCCTCTGAGGGGGAGAATAGCTTGAAAACGGCGATCCCGCCCCTGCTTAGCTGAACCACCGGCTGAGTCACCCTCAACCAGGTAAAGTTCGCACTGCACTGGGTCTTTCTCTGAACAGTCGGCTAATTTGCCTGGCAACGTTGATGCCTCGAAGCCAGTTCTCTTAAAGACAAGTTCACGGGCCTTACGTGCTGCCTCTCTAGCTTTGGCTGCGATGAGGCACTTGTTTATAATCGCCCTTGCCTCGTTGGGGTGCTGTTCAAGGTAGAGGGAAAAATTATCCGCTACGGCAGATTCGACTTGGCTTCTTACCTCAGGATTGCCAAGCTTTGTTTTGGTTTGCCCTTCAAACTGTGGCTTGGGTAGTTTTACATTTATGATAGCCACTAACCCTTGGCGTACATCGTCACCAGTCAGATTAGGCTCAGTATCTTTGATAAGTTTGTTTTTCCTGGCATAATCATTGAGAGCGTGAGTTAAGGCTGAGCGAAAGCCAGTTAGATGACTACCTCCATCTCTAGTGTTGACACAGTTAGCGAAGGAGAAAGTGGATTCCGTGAAGCTGCCATTATATTGTAGGGCTGCTTCAATTACGGTGGAATCGACTGTAGCGGACAGATAGATAGGGTTAGGGTGGATGACTGCTCTATTTCTATTCAAGCGATGGACAAAGCTAGCTATGCCTCCTTCGAAATAGAAGGTTTTTTCCTGGCAAGTTTTTTCGTCTTTAAGAGAGATTTGCACTCCTTTATTCAGGAAGGCCAGTTCTCTTAGTCGCTGGCAAGTTGTATCAAAGTCATAGTTAAGGTCTTCGAAAATTTCTTCGTCAGCAAGAAAGGTGATTGCAGTGCCTGTGTCAGAGGTATCTTCGATGGCTCGTATCTCTCCTGTGGGAATCCCTCGCCGGTATTCTTGGCGGTAGATTTTGCCTTGGCGTCTAATCTCAACTTGAAGCCATGATGACAAGGCATTCACTACCGAAGCACCGACGCCATGTAAACCACTGGCTATGTTATAGACAGGTCCTCCGAACTTAGCTCCAGCATGCAGGCGAGTCATTACTGCCTCTAGCGCAGTGATATTCGCTGTAGGCATAGTCTCAGTAGGGATACCACGTCCGTTATCAACCACAGTCACGCTATTGTCTTTATGGATTGTTACCTCAATTTGATCGCAGAAGCCAGCCATTGCTTCGTCTATGCTGTTATAAACTATTTCACAAAGGAGATGGTGCAACCCTTCACGACCGGTGTCTCCAATATACATTCCAGGTCGCAGGCGAATAGCCTCTATCTCATCCAGGATTTGAATATCTTCAGCTGTATAGTGATTCAATTCATTTTCCATACCTATTCCTCGTTATCTACTTGGCGAAGCTGAGCCATTAGTTATCTCACTTTACTATGTAGTTAATTTATCCCCCTATACTCGTGCATTTTGCCGCAGTAAAAATTGCCCGAGAATGGTAGGGAAGGATTTAAGCTTTTCTCAGTGTTAATGATAGCTATGAGCACTAGTTTATATTATATCATATCTAGAGATAGAAGGCATATTTAGCGATATTAGTCATATAGGTTGACTCTGTTTGAGTGACGAAACTATTTCAGCTAGAGGGACAGTTTTCTGTTTATTGGTTATCATATCTCGCAATACTGCGGCTTGGGTTTTGACCTCTTTTCCACCGATGATAATGGCATAGTTAGTGCCCAGTGAATTAGCTTGCCGCAACTGCCCTTTTAAACTTTTATCACCTGTAGCCTTAATGAGGGTAATTCCAGCCTGGTGTAACTCGAAGGCGAGCTTTATTGCTTCAATTTTAGCTTCTTCTCCTAAGTAGGCGATGAAAGCAATAGGCTTAGGCAGAGCGGAGACCCTTATTTTTTGTCTTTTTAAATTTAATATAAGTCTTTCTATCCCGGCAGCGAAGCCAACTGCCGGTGTGTGTTTCCCTCCTAATTGCTCAATGAGATTGTCATAGCGACCGCCACCCCCGAGTGCGCTTTGTGCTCCCTCCTCTTGAGATGCAACCTCAAAAACGGTCCTGGTGTAATAATCCAATCCACGCACCAATCTATAGTTTAATCGGAAGGGGATGCTTAATGCCTCTAAGTATCGCTGAACGCTTTGGAAATGTGCTTGGCATTCAGGGCATAGATAATCTGTGATTTTCGGTGCTGTCTCAGCTACCTTTTGGCAGGAGGCTTTTTTACAGTCAAGTAAGCGGAGAGGGTTTCTAAGCAGCCTGACTTTACAATCCGGGCACAAATAAGTTGTATAGTTGGAGTAATACTGCTTTAGTGCCTCTCTATACTCAGGTTGGCAGAGTTTACAGCCAATGCTGTTAAGCTGGATGGAGAATTCAGAAAGGCCTAGAGAAAGCAAGAATCGCTGTGCCATCTCTATTACCTCGACATCAAGGGCAGGGTCAGCATCACCTAAAGCTTCATAGCCAAACTGATGATGCTGGCGGTAGCGTCCAGCTTGAGGGCGCTCATATCTGAAAGCAGGGCCAAAGTAATAGAGTTTTACAGGTTGAGGTAAATTAAACAATCCGTGCTCTAGATAGGCTCGGCAAACTGGCGCTGTTCCCTCTGCTCTTAAAGCCAATTTTTGACCACTTTTATCTTCAAAGGTATACATTTCTTTGTCAACAATGTCTGTTTCCCCGGCCACAGTCCGAGCGAAGAGTTGAGAATCTTCAAGTATTGGTGTGGTCAGGGGCTGGTAGCCATAGAGCTGGCATAAAAAAGCAGCCTTTTCCTCCACGTATTTCCAATAGATTTGTTCTTGCGGCAGGATATCTGATGTGCCTCTGGGCGCTTTATACAAGGAATCTCCTTTTCTGTTGTTTATATTTAGTTTACCATAGTGAACTAATATAATTTAAGATAGGTCAAAGATTTGCTTTGACTTCCTCCTTGCGTTATTATGGAATTCGTGATATGGACATAAATTCCCTTACGGTAACAGCCAGTGAATATCTGCCTACTGATGGGGTAGATTTGATTAAAGCGGCTTATGAGTTCGCCTCGCAAGCGCACCAGGGGCAAATGTGCAAATCGGGAGGGCCTTATTTAGAGCACCCTTTGCAAGTGGCCACGACCTTAGCTAACCTTCGCCTCGATGTCAACACCTTAGTCGCTGCCTTACTGCATGATATTGCTGAGGATTGTGGCATATCGCTGGATGAAATTGAAGTTAACTTTGGGTCTGAGGTAACTAAATTGGTTGATGGTGTTACTAAACTGGAAAAACTCACAAGCCGAGCTGGAAGGGGAGAGAGAAAGTCAGGACTTCAAGCTGAAAATTTGCGTAAAATGCTTGTAGCTACGGCTAAAGACTTACGGGTGATTCTTATTAAGTTGGCGGATAGACTACACAATATGCGCACTTTAGGCGCTTTGCCCTCTAAGAGACGCCGTGCGATTGCCCAGGAGACGTTGGAGGTATATGCTCCTCTGGCACACCGTTTAGGCATATGGGATATAAAATGGCAATTGGAGGATCTGGCTTTTCGTTACCTGGAGCCACGGGAATATCGTCGGCTTATTCGCTTGGTGGCTGAAAAGCGAGCGCAGCGAGAAGGCTTTATAACTAAGGTTAATCAAATACTGTGCCAAGAATTAGACAAGGCTGGCATAGAGGCTAAGGTTCTTGGTAGGCCGAAACATATTTACAGCATTTATCAAAAGATGGGCAGGTATGCTACGCAGGACAAGGATTTTGGCGATATTCATGACCTTTTTGCCTTACGTGTATTAGTGAATTCAGTTTCAGATTGTTATAAGACATTGGGGACGATTCACAATCTTTGGCATCCTATAACTGAAGAGTTTAATGATTATATTGCTAATCCTAAAGATAATGGCTATCAATCTTTACATACCACGGTAATGTGTCAAGGCACAACACCGCTGGAAATACAAATTCGAACCTATGATATGCAGCAAGTCGCTGAATATGGAGTATCTGCTCACTGGCATTATAAAGAAGGCGGGAAGGTAGACTTGTCTTTTGATAAGGAAATATCTTGGCTGCGTGAGATTAGCGATTGGCGAGAAGAACTCGATAGTGAGGAGTTTCTAGAATCTGTTAAAACTGACATCCTCGCAGATCGAGTGTTTGTCTATACCCCAAGGGGTGAGATAAAAGAGTTGCCCGAAGGTGCTGCTCCTCTAGACTTTGCCTTCCGAATTCATACAGACTTGGGCTACAGGTGCATTGGAGCGAAGGTGAATGGCCGGCTAGTCCCCTTGAACTATACGCTTGGTAATGGTGATATTGTAGAAATCATTGCTGCTAAGGGGGAAAAAGGCCCTAGTTTAGATTGGCTTAACCCTCAGCTTGGTTATATCAAAACGTCTCATGCCCGAGAGAAAATTCGGCAATGGTTCAACAAGCAAGAGCGAAGCCAGAGTATAGAGACTGGCAAGCAGCTTTTGGATAAGGAGCTTAAAAGGTTAGGTATCAGTCTACCCAGTGCTGATAAATTGGCACGTCAATTTAAGTACAGCCACTTAAATGATTTTTTTGCTGCTCTTGGCTGCGGTAGCATTAGCCCCTCTCAGGTGGCACTTAAATTAAGTACGGATTTGGAGCCGCCTAGCGAAGCAGTTGGAATTTCGCCCCCGCGGAAGGCTAGCCCATCAAGTGTCAAAGTATTGGGTGTCGGTGATTTGTTTACTCGTTTGGCTGGTTGTTGTCATCCCTTGCCCGGGGATGAGATTATTGGTTATATTACTCAAGGTCGTGGTATCACTGTGCATCGTAAGGATTGCTCTAATATTATAAATGAAGTGGAAAAAGAGCGGCTGATCAATGTGAATTGGGGTGATGTGGAACAGGTTTATCCTGTAACTATTCAAGTCGATGCTTGGGATAGAGTTGGTCTAGTTAGGGATATTAGTGCTATTATAGCTGGGGAGGGGGTGAATATTACCGATGTTAAAATGAGTGACCATGATGATAATATTACTTCACTATACTTTACTCTTGAAGTTAAAAACGCAACTCAGTTAAGTAAGCTGATATCTAGAATTTACCCACTGTGGAACGTGATAAATGTAGCAAGAAAAGGAGAACCAGATGCCAAGTAGTAAATCAGTTAGCAAAGCTGCTAGGTCAGCGAGGAGGAAGCGATTACGAAACCGCTTAGTGCGAAGTAGCACTAAAACTCACATGAGTAAAGTAAGGAGGCTTATTAGCACAGGGGAATTAGAATTAGCACAGCAAGAAGCGGTGACAACCATAAGCAGCATAGATAAGGCTGTAAGCAAGGGGGTTTTTCATAGGAACAGAGGTGCCAGACTCAAATCCCGTTTGATAGGGAAGTTGAACGCCGCCGTCGCAGCAGGCCGAAGTCCCGAGTATAGCGAAGAGGAAGCGAAGCAATCTTAAGGGAGCGGAGGTTAATATTTCTTGACTACTAAAGCGATTTCTTCAAAGCAGAGGTGCATTATCAACTTTATCCGGGAGTATTTTCAGGATAAAGGGTATCCCCCCAGCATCAGGGATATTGCTAATGGATGCCGTATAAGTTCCACTTCAGTAGTAGCCTATAACTTGGATAGGTTGGAAGAGGCAGGATATATTCGCCGTCACAGTGATATATCGCGAGGAATTGAGTTTTTAGACAGGCAGCAAGGGGGTAGGAAGCTTGTTTATATCCCTATAGTAGGGACGATAGCTGCTGGTGAACCTATTCCAGTGCCTGCTTCAGATGCGGGGAGCATTATTTCTACTGAGGGGTTAGAGGTAAGCGAAGAATTAACGAAGGGAAGACAAAATGTTTATGCCCTTCGAGTGAAAGGCGACTCTATGGTGGATGCTTTAATAAAGGATGGCGATATCGTCTTAATGGATTATGTCACTATTGCTGAAGAAGGAGAAATGGTGGCGGTTTGGCTTAAGAAGGAGCAAGAGGTTACACTCAAGAAAATTTTTACCGAGCCAAACTGTATTCGCTTGGAGCCGGCAAACAGTCAGACGAAACCCATCTATACTAGTCCAGACAATGTTGAAATTCAGGGTAATGTTGTTGCTGTTATTCGGCGTATACCATAGCTTATGAAATGCAAAAAGCAAAAATAAAAATGCCAAAATACAGAGAAAAAGTTAAAAAGTTTTGCATTTTGAGTTGTAATCTTGACTTTTGGTCTTTGATTTTTAATTTTGTGTGATGTTGTCCCAATTCCAAACGGTAGGGCATGCCCTTTTTACTCAAGGGCTTGTCTCTTCCCGTAGTGGTAACCTTAGTATGAGGCGTGGGGATCATCTACTTATTACACACCGTGGCAGCACATTAGGTTCTATTAAGGAAGCAGATTTAGTAGAGACTGGTATCGCAAAGAACAATAGAGCTACACCTTTAGCTTCAAGTGAGTTAGCGGTCCACCGTTCTATTTATAAAAACACTTCAGCACTAGCAGTGGTTCATGCTCATCCACCTTATGCTGTTGCCTTATCCTTCATGGAAAAGGGGATTATACCCTGTGACATGGAAGGGCGAGTCCTGTTGCCAAAAGTGCCAATCTTGGGCAAGGGGATGATGGTAAAGGCTGGAGATCTCGCTGAGGAGATAGCCGAAGCACTAAAGCAATATAAAGTGGTTTTAGTCCGGAGTCACGGCAGCTTCGCTATCGGCCAATTATTGGAAGAAGCTTGTTATTATACCACTGTGCTGGAGCAGAGTTGCCGTCTCCTCTATTTGCTCAAAGCTTTAGGGATAAATCCGAATGTTAAACTTCATTTCCCCAAAACCTGAGCTTGTAATTACGCCTTTACTAGCTTAGGGGAAACCATAGTGCACCAGTCAAGATAGTTAGGATTCCTGCCCAGTATTACCTCTTTAAACAGTTTTTGTAGCGCGGTGGTTATTTTGCCAATCTCACCGTTGCCTATTGGGCGATGATCAACTTCTACGATTGGTGCTATATGGGCTGCGGTGCCGGTAAAGAAGCACTCTTCGGCCAAGTAGAGTTCGCTTCTATCTACTTGCCTCTCTATGGTATCTATGCCTAACTCATTTTTAACTAGTTTTATTACTGTGTTTCTGGTAATCCCTAGAAGGATATTGTCGGAAGAAGGAGGTGTGACTAATTTCCCATTGATAACAAGGAAGATGTTTTCCCCGCTACCCTCGGAGACATGCCCATCGTGAGTTAGAAATATTGCTTCATCAAAGCCATTTTCCCAGGCTTCGGTTTTAGCTAAGGCGCTATTTACATAAATACCACAGATCTTACCTCGAGGTGGAATCATGGTGTCATCAACGCGGCGCCATGATGAAATGCAGCAGCGAATACCTTTGGTACCAAGGTAGGGAGGAAAGGGAGACACAATGATAAGGAAATCATCCTCCAATTCATGAAGGCGAACTCCTATAGTTTCAGAGCTTTTGTAGGCTAAGGGGCGGATATATACATCTTCATGATAATCACTTCTTTCTACAAGCTCAATAGTCAATCGGCATAACTTATTAACAGAATAAGGGAGATTGATTTTTAAGATACGACAACCGTTAAACATGCGCTTGTAGTGATCCTCTACTCGGAAGAGGCAAAATTTCTCCCGCTCACTATCCCAATTACCACGGATGCCTTCAAAGCAAGCAGTACCATAGTGAAAGGCGTGAGTTAGAATCCCGATTTTGGCTTCAGACAATGGCATGAATTTTTTGTGAAAGAAAGCGTAAGGTGGCATCTTTTCCCCCTTTACAAGTAATTTCGTCAATTATACTTAGTGCTCTAAGCTAAAAACAAGCCTAGCTTAAATAAGAATATCCTTGCCTTTCTTTATGGCCGCTGAGCCATATTTTTTTCGAATCTGGTGGATAGCTTTATCCAGATGCCCCAATTTCTCTGTTTGTGCATTGAACATATAGAGTTGCCTTTCCTTGCCTGATAGGTTTGATACTTTGATGCCTATAAGCCGGATTGGTTTCTCTTTTTGAGCTAAAGCTTTGTTTAATAATTGTAAAGCTGTGGTAAAAATAACCCGACTAACATTACTCGCTTCTTTTAAGGTAACTTGGCGAGTGATTGTCTTGAAGTCGGCATATCTTAACCTTAAAGTTATACACCTTGCCCGTTTATCTCGATAACGTAACTCCGCACTGATTTGTTCACATAAGTGGTGGAGGCTAGCCTCAAGAAAATGGCTATCTAAGGTATCTCGAGCAAAAGTGGTTTGCTTGTTAATGGACTTAGATTCACCAGGTGCCTCTACCTTTCGGTTATCTATCCCGTTGGCGTAATCATGAATTACTATACCGAATTTCCCAAAGCGATTTTTAACTGTGTCCAAAGGAAGCGATGCCAATTCACCTATGGTGGCTATACTCATTTCTTTTAATACCTGTTCTGTTTTTTTGCCCACTCCTGGTAATTTAGCTACAGGAAGAGGGTTTAGGAAGTGGTGCTCCTCCCCCGGGGTTATTTCTAACAGTCCGTCGGGCTTACATAAATCAGAGGCAATTTTGGCTACCACTTTGCATGTGGCAATGCCTATCGAGGCGGTGAGTTTGAGTTCTTTATATATTCGTTCCTTTATGGCAAGAGCTAGTTTTCGAGGGGAGCCATACGGCTCTTCATATCCGGTAACATCAAGGTATGCCTCGTCAAGCCCTAAAGGCTCAATGCAGGG
>JAUWHW010000052.1 GCA_030605665.1 Dehalococcoidia bacterium
AAAGAAAATCTTTTCTTTTCGCTCTTGTATCAAATCCATCAGTGGCACAAATAGGCGGCCTTGCCTTGACTACTATATCCACCGCTGCCTTGGGCCGTGTATTGGCGCGGCAGACAAACAGGAATATCAAGAGGTAATAAACCAGGTTATTCTATTTCTGGAGGGCAAACAGGAACTAGTGCTTCACGAACTGAAGAGGAAGATGCAGGCGGCAGCCCAACAACTCCAATTTGAAAAAGCGATTTTGCTTCGCGACCAAATTCAAGCAATAGAGAGGGTCATAGAGGGCCAGAGGATTGCCATCACTTTGCAAGGTGAACAGGATATTATTGCTTTAGCGCAAGATGAGAGACAAGCCTATATAGAACTCTTTTCTGTTCGCAACAATAAACTTGTTGGTCGAGACCATTTTATTATGGAAGGCACCCGGGATGAAAAGCCCGAGCAAATAATAACAAGCTTCGTGAAACAATATTATGCCTCTGCTTCATTTGTCCCATCAGTGATATTGCTCCAATATCCAGTGGGTGAAATGTCAGTGCTTTCTGAGTGGCTTAAAGAACGAAGGAGAAAAAACATAAAACTTCAAGTACCG
Source organism: Dehalococcoidia bacterium (assembly GCA_030605665.1). The sequence continues at coordinate 596 of JAUWHW010000052.1, forward strand.
CAGCGAGGAGTCAAGAAAAAGCTAGTAAACATGGTAGCAGAGAATGCTGATAAAGGTTTGCTATTGGCCAAGGCTAAACAGGTAAATTTGGAAGTTATAACTTCCGGCTTGCAAGAACTGAAAGATAGACTCTCCTTACCACGAATCCCCCTGAGGATGGAAGGCTATGATATTTCTGATATTCGAGGCACTTTGGCTGTGGGCAGTATGGTTGTATTGGAAAAAGGCTTGCCTAAACCAAATCACTACCGTCGTTTCCGAGTTAAAATGGTAGCCGGTGCTAATGATTATGCCATGATTCAAGAGATATTAAGGCGACGCTTTAAAAGAGCCGTCATTGCGAGGAGCGATAATGACGAAGCAATCTCAGGGAAAGGTAGCTGGGCAGTTATGCCTGACCTTATCCTTATTGACGGTGGTAAGGGGCATCTCAATGCTGCTTTAGAAGTAAAACAAGAGCTAGGAATTGATTCTATTCCCATGGCTAGCCTGGCTAAAGAAAACGAGGATGTCTTTATACCCGGCAAGCCTGGCCCAGTTGATATACCCAGGGATTCTCCTGCGCTTCATATATTGCAAAGAGCCAGAGACGAAGCACATCGCTTCGCTATAAGTTATCACCAAAAGCTACGGCGTAAGGAAGGTATTGCTTCCATTCTGGATGGTATTCCTGGTATCGGGCCAAAACGAAAAAGGGCGCTGATAAAGAAATTTGGCTCCATTGAAGCTATTAAAGAGGCCTCTATTGAGGAACTTAGCCAAACCGAAGATATAACCCCAGTCCTAGCTTGGAAGGTCAAGCAATATTTATAAACTTTGTTAAAGTCAGGGCATTTTTAACAGCGAAAGCTTCAGCATCATTATTGAAGTAGATATAAACAGCCTTGACTTTTTTACTTAATCGAGCAATTTTTTGCGCCCATTGGGAAAGTTCTTCGTCAGAATAGCAACTCGAATATAAACTTTCACTACCGTGAAAGCGGAGATAAGCAAAATCAGCAGTGGCTATAGGAGGACAGCTAAAGTCAGGCATATCAAAAACACATAGACCAACATTATATTGGCGTAAGATTTGAAAGACAGAGTCATCAAGCCAGGACTCATGACGAAATTCAAACACATGTTGGTATTTTCGAGGTAATGAAGATAGGAAATCTTTTAGTAATTCGTCATTGCGTTTCATGTTAGGTGGCAGTTGATATAGAAGGGGGCCTAGCTTATCTTGCAGCAAGCAAGCTCGTGATAGGAAATTCTCTACTGCTGAGCCCAAATTCCTCAGTCTTTTTATATGGGTAATAAATCGGCTTACTTTAACGGCAAAGACGAAGTTATCAGGTGAAGATTCTCGCCAGGTGACAAAAGCTTTCTCAGAAGGAAGATGATAGAAGCTGTTGTTAAGCTCCACAGTGCTAAATTGCTTAGCATAAAATTGTAGCCATTTCGACTTAGGTAGTCCTTCAGGATAATAAAGGACTCTCCAATGGTCATAATACCAGCCACTACACCCAATATAATATTTCGGTGATAGCTCATTCTCCATTTTCGCTCTGACTTTGAATTTTCGTCCCTGGATGTATTATACTAAATGCGAGGAGCTTCTTGGTGACTTTAGCGGAGTGGAACCACCCGTTCCCATCCCGAATACGGAAGTGAAACGCTCCAGCGCAGACGATACTTAAGGGGCAACCTTTTGGGAAAATATGCCGTTGCCAGGAAGCTCCTCGTTATTCTAGTCGCGCTAAATCAAATCTTGTGCCATCTCTAGCAGCTATAACTGAAATGCCAGTTTCCTGGCTTAATTTTTGCGCTAGTTCCCAGGGCTTAGCTCGCCACATAGTCATGCCAAAATGCGTAAGTATAGCTGCCTTCGGCTTTATTTGCTCAATTATTTGCTTAGCTTCTGGAAGAGATAAATGATCAACGGGAGCTCCAGGAGCTAGCCTGACAACATTGATAATCAGTAGCTCCCCCATATAATAACTAGGTAAGTTATCGAAATACCTGGTATCAGTGATCCAGGAGAAGGTATGTCGCGGTGTTCGAAAGATAAAGCCATACGTTTCCACGGGATGTTTATGCCTGATTGGCGTCTCAAAAGAGATGTCATTGACTTCATATGAACTGCCCTCAGTCAAAATTTCTATGCTTTTGGGGTAAGCTAGCAAATAAGACAAGATGACAGGGTCTTGATTTAAGGCATCAGCAGGGACAAAAACTACACCGCGCTTTTTCTTGCCGCCATTGGTCATAGCTTCGATCATAATATTAATATCTCCACTGTGGTCTAAGTGCTTATGAGATAAAATAATAGCTTCCAGCTTGGAAGGGTCAAGTTTCCTTCTAGCAGCTTGAACCAAGCACCCGGGGCCGGGGTCGAGGAGTATTTGAGTATTGCCGAAGCTAAGCCAGTTACCACCGGAAGCCAGAAATTGCCGTGCAACTACAAATCTAGCCCCAGCAGTGCCAAGAAAAGTTATTACATCGGATAGCTCAGCCATTAAGCAGACAAAATTATAGCAGGAAAACTCAAGCTCTATCGTGTAACTGTGCTAAAATAAGCCAGAGTTCTTAGGTATGAGATTGTTTAGCAACTTTTCCCTTTGTCATTCTGAGCCCCATGGTGGGCGAAGAATCTCTTATAGACTCTTCGCTTTGCTCAGAGTGACAATTTACTATTAGTAAACACTTTCTTAAGTAGTAGGTAGCTTTATGGCAAAACCGGAAATAGAGATTTCAGAACTAATAAGACAATATCAAGCTAAGACAGGGAAGTTGCTTACCATTGCTACCGCCGAATCAGCCACTGGTGGCAGGGTAGCCGATAAATTAACCAATGTACCAGGCAGTTCCGACTACTTTAAAGGCTCTGTAGTAGCTTACAGCAATGAGGTTAAAATTAATGTCCTGGGGGTGAAAAGGGAGACTATAGAAAATTATGGAGCTGTTAGCTCACAAACGGCCATAGAGATGGCTGAAGGAGGCAAAAGATTGCTAGATGTGGATATATGTGTTTCTGTTACCGGGATTGCTGGGCCTTCAGGTGCTACTCCTGAAAAACCCGTGGGGCTTTTTTATATTGGTCTAGCTGCTGAAGGTGAAAAGTTAAGCCAGAAATATGTCTTTCAGGGAAGTCGGGAGGAAAATAAGAGAGATGCTGCTGAGGCAATGCTAAACATGTTGAAGCAATACCTGCTACAATGCATTACTAAATTGGAAACCAGTTAGCTCTAGTTTCCTAACTTAACTATGAACTTGTGCAATTAATGAAAGACTGCATTAGTGGTAAGAATCTGATTATGGCAACATTTGACTTAGATGAAGTAAAAACACAGGCAAAAAGGAATTTTACCCAAGCCTGGATGTCAACAGCAAAGCTTCTTCCATTGGGCACCAAAGTCAGTCTGGAAAGAAAAGGCAAGCCTCATATTTTACATGAATTGATTCAAAAATCGAGGGAGATCTTGCTAAATCTTGGCTTTAATGAAGTTGAGAATCTTACCATTTTACCCGACAGCGATGTCTCTAAACAATATGGACCGGAGGCTCGAGTTATCCTTGACAGGGTTTTCTACTTGGCTGAATTGCCTCGTCCTGAGATAGGGTTGAGCGCCCAGAAAATAGCTCAGGTGAAAAAGATAGCAGCGAAAGTCGACATTGAGGAATTAAGGTCAATTCTCAGAAGGTATAAGAAGGCAGAGATTGAGGCAGACAACCTTGTTGAGGAATTTGTTACCGGACTGAATATCACAGACTTCGAAGCTACAGAACTTCTAGATAAAGTTTTTCCTGAACTAAAAAAGCTGCGACCGTTGCCCTCTAATAGGACATTGAGAAGTCATATGACGGCTACATGGTTTCACACATTGGCAGCATTACAGCCTAAGGCTAGCTTTCCACTGGCCTTATTTTCGGTGGGGCCTCGGTATCGCAATGAGCAAAGGGAAGATGCTCACCATCTGCGTGTTCATCATTCGGCATCAATTGTGGTAATGGATCCTGAAATGTCTTTGGATGCTGGCAGGGAAATAACCAGAAATATCCTGCAGCAATATGGTTTTCCAGATATCAAGTTTGAGACAAAGACAGCGACATCCAAGTATTATGCACCTGGCCAGGAGCAAGAAGTCTTCGTTAACTATAAAGGGAATTGGTTAGAGATTGCCGATATTGGTATGTATTCCCCTGTATCCTTAGCAAACTTTGATATTAGATACCCGGTATTCAATGCCGGCTTCGGAGTTGAGCGGCTAGCAATGATTCTATACGAAGTAGATGATATAAGAAAACTGGCATACCCTCAATTTTCCATAGCTGAATATTCTGATGAAGATATAGCTAAGTCCATTGCCTGCATAACAAGTCCCAAAACCGCCAGAGGCAGGAAGATTAGCAAGGCAATCGAGGAAACCGCTCGAAAGTATAAAGATGAAATTGCTCCGTGTGAGTTTCTAGCTTGGGAGGATGACTCTATACAGGTGAAAGTTGTGGAAACGGAATCAGGCAAGAGGCTAATTGGTCCCGCAGGATTTAATGAAATTTGCGTAGCCAATAGCAGCATTTATAGTGATATAGTTCCCTCAGGAGTATATACAGGCATAAACTATATGTATGCTATAGCAGTGGGAGCAGCAGCTTCAATAGAAAGCAGCGGTGAAAACTTAACTTACCAGGTGAAAACGATAAAACACCTCTCTGACCTCAATCTGCAAATTCCAGAAGCTATTCGCCACTATATAGAAGGGCAGCAGAAAAAGATAGGGGTTAGTGGTGCTGTATTTGTAACCATAAAATCACAGCTCTTGAGGAGATGTAATAATCCAACACCTTTTTGTCACCCTGAGTGAAGCGAAGGGCCTTAAGACCTTGGAGATTCTTCGCTGGACTCAGAATGGCAAAGAGCAGTGAATTTGAAGAAGCGGTGAACTGGTGAACCAAGCAGTGAATAAATCATTACAAAAACTTGCCAACCTACGTAGAACACATAAAGGTCTTATAAATCTCATGCCTTTACAAACAGGTGGTATCCTCACTGATGCTGCCAAAGAGGCTTTAATGGAGTTCGGAGATGGATATTCTGTGTGCGATTTTTGTCTTGGCAGTCTATGCGATATAGCAAATCCTCCCGTGCGAGACTTTGTGCATGAACTTTTACCCCAGTTCTTAGGTTGTGAAGTTGCTACTATAACTCACGGGGCAAGAGAAGCTAAATTCATGGTAATGCACTCTTTGGCCCAGCCAGGTGATTCGATCATTGTTGACGGCAATAGGCATTACACTACAATTGTTGCCGCCGAAAGAGTAAGATTGAATGTGATCGAGGTACCTCACTCTGGCTATCCAGAATTTAGAATTGACGTTAACGATTACATACCACTTATAGAGAGGCATAATCCCAAACTAATTTTACTAACCTATCCCGATGGCAATTATGGAAATCTTCCCGATGCCACAAGGCTAGGGGAAATTGCTCAAGAATATGGTATCCCTTATATTCTTAATGGTGCCTATGCCGTAGGTAGAATGTCCATAAAGATGAGCGATGTTGGTGCTGACTTCATTATTGGCAGTGGTCACAAAAGCATGGCTTCTGCCGGGCCTTGTGGGGTATTGGGAATGAAAAGGAAGTGGGAGGAAATCGTATTGAGAAAATCTGAGGCATATAACAACAAAGAGGTTGAGCTTCTCGGATGCACTTTGAGAGGAGTCCCACTAATTACACTTATGGCTTCCTTTCCTCATGTGCAAGAAAGAGTTAACCATTGGGATGAACAAGTAGCAAAAGCACAATGGTTCTCTGGTGAACTGGAGAAATTGGGATTCAAGCAATTAGGGGAAAGGCCACATAGACATGACTTACTGCACTTTGAAACCCCGATGCTATACGATATTTCCAAACGTATTCGAGAGAGGGGGTATTTCCTTTATGAGGAGCTTAAGGACAGAGGCATTTGGGGACCACAACCCGGTATGACAAAAGCTTTTAAACTCTCCACTTTTGCCGCTGACAAAGAACAGCTAGGTTTTGTTATAGATTCCTTCAAGGCTATCCTGAGCAAATATAGCTGAGATAAGATTACTATAAGGATTTAGATAGAGTAAGAAAGTAAAGGGAGTAGAATTTATTAACCCTTTTTCACTCAGGCTAATTGAGTAGCGAAAATCTCCCACTTTTGTCTATGAGCTTCCTTCAATTGTTGGAAGCAAGCTTGGAATGGAGCCGAAGTGATATCGTCCGTGCCCATAAGTATGGCATCTTCGCCGTTGTCGGAGTAATACCTGGGACGCCTGCCCACTACTCGAAATCCATATTTCTTGTACAGTGTCTGTGCTATCTCATTAGAAGCACGCACTTCTAGGGTGATTACATTGGCATTTAGCTGACTAGCCACCTCAATAACTGAGATGAGTAGCCCTTCGCCTATTCCCATTCGGCGATAATTGTTTCTTACGGCAACGGCGATAATATGCGCCTCATTCAGCATAGTCCACAAGCCAGCAAAGCCAACGATATATTCTTTAGTACCGAAGTTGCTTTGTTTCCTCCCGGCTAACATTGCATGGCGATAACCGAAAAGGCGTCTGAACCAGGATGTTTTTCCAGAGTACTCCTGACCTAAGTTCAGCCCAGCTCCGTTCTCGATACAAGCCACTATGTAATGGGCTAATGAATTGTGAATCTCCTGCTTGTATGAAGTGTAAGGGCGAAACAGCCACTCGTTAGGAAAAGCCTCGCGGTCAATCTCAGTTACTTGAGGAATATCCTCATCCCTTATAGGGCGAATAAAGTAAACTACTTTTTGCATTGCTTAAATTTTAACATAGTCAATGGTACAAGACATATCGCCGTAGAAGATACCTTGCTATAATTAGATTATATGAGAAGTAGTTCGCTAAATCTTGGTATTCAGTTAGCTCCTCGCCATCCTGAAGGGTTAATGCTGGATAATCCAGTAATGACAGCTTCTGGTACTTTTGGTTATGGCATAGAATACAGCGAGCTTATTGACATACAGAAGCTAGGGGCAATTGTTTGTAAAGGCACTACTCTTATGCCAAGGGAGGGTAATCCTCAGCCACGACTGGTGGAGACAGAGGCTGGCTTGCTTAACTCTGTGGGTTTGGAAAACATTGGCGTTGATGCTGTGATCAGAGATAAAGCGCCTACATGGGCAAATTGGAGGGTTCCGGTCATTGTTAATATTGCCGGAGAAACAATTGCTGAATATGTTAGTATAGCAGATAAGCTGGAAGGCACTCCCGGGGTAAGCGGCATTGAATTGAACATTAGCTGTCCAAATATTTCGGCGGGAGGAATTGAGTTTGGAGTAACTCCAAAACTTGCTGCTGAAGTTACTTCAGCAGTTAAAGCCGTGACCAGCCTCCCGGTTATTGTCAAACTAGGTCCAAATGTAACTGATATCAAGGAAATTGCTTTAGCAGTGGAAAGAGCTGGAGCCGATGCTATATCTTTAATTAATACGGTGAAAGGAATGGCAATTGACATAAGTAAGGAGAAGCCTCGTTTAGGGAGTATTATCGGTGGGCTTTCTGGCCCTGCTATCAAGCCCATTGCGCTTTGTATGGTATATGAAGTAGCTAAAGTTATACATATTCCAGTGATAGGCTGTGGTGGCATATATTGTGCTGCAGATGCCTTAGAATTCATTATGGCTGGGGCTAGTGCAGTACAGGTTGGCACTGCCAATCTAACTAATCCTAAAGTATCCCTTACCGTATTGCGGGGGATAAAAGACTTTATGAAGGAAAAAGGGATTGAAAATCTAACTCATCTAGTTGGTATTATCTAGCTAAGACGGAAAAGGAGCTCCCGCACTACATATTTTCTATTTAGCGGCTAATTCCTTTCTGATATAATTTATGATATCACTCGTTGGAGTGCCGGGGCCAAAAACTTCTTTTATCCCCATTTGTTTTATAGCTGGTATATCATCCTCAGATATTATGCCACCTGCGAGAACCAATGTATCTCCCTTACCCTTGTTTTTCAGTCCTTCCATAACGATTGGAAAGAGCTCTAAATATGCCCCAGATAGAATGCTCATTCCTACAACATCTACATCCTCTTGAATAGCTGTTTCAACAATCATTTCTGGGCTCTGTCGGATCCCGGTATAAATTACCTCCATGCCAGCATCGCGCAAGGCTCTAGCTACTACATTAGCACCACGGTCATGCCCATCTAAACCTGGTTTAGCGATTAAAACGCGAATTTTCCCTTCTTGCATAGTTTGATCTCCTCTTTTTTAATCTTTTTGGCAAAGCTCAACAAGTACCCCTTTGACTGATTTGGGATGGATAAAAGCAACCAAACCTTCCACACCACGACGTGATTTTTTGTCAATCAATTCCACACCTTTGTCAGCTAAGGAAACAAGTTCTTGTTCAATGTTATCCACTTCAAAGCAAACATGCTGCACACCCTCACCCCTTTTCTCCAGGGTGGCAGCTATTTTGGTATCGGGAAGCGGCTCTAGAAGCTCTAATTTGGTGCCACTGGCAAAGCTAAGCATACCTACCTTCACTCCTTGATCAGCTACAATTTTAACCTCACCCAATATGGCACCGAATAAATCTTCGTAAAGTCTAGCAGTTTCATCTAAGCTCTTGACCAAAAGACCTATATGGTCAACTTTTTTAACCATCTTTATTCCTCCTCATCTTTCGCTAAGTTTTTCTTAACTTACTGCATAAGAACCTTTGTTAAAAGAATAAAAATCCCTTTTGAGTGCCGAAAACTTTGCGTAGCGTATCGGATATCTCTCCTACAGTGGCGTAGGCTTCTACACATTCAAGGAAGGCTGGCATGGTGTTCTCATTGCTCCGAGCTACATCTCCCAATCTCTTGAGGGTTTGTTCGACCTTGGCATTATCTCTCTCGCGCTTGACTTGAGCCAATCTCTCCATTTGTTTCCTCTCCACCTCTGGATTAACCCTTAGCATATTCGTTATTTTAGGGTAGCCAGAAACGAATTTATTTACACCGATTATTGCCTGCTGGCCCTCTTCAATCATTTTTTGGTACTTGTACGAAGCATCCTGAATTTCCCTTTGTTGGAATTCTTGCTCGATAGCAGCTACAGCACCACCAAGGCTATCAATTTTTGTAATGTATTCGCTGGCTTCTTTTTCTATCTTGTCGGTGAGATATTCTATATAGTAAGAGCCACCAAGGGGGTCAACAACGTCGGTGATGCCGCTCTCATAAGCTATGATTTGCTGTGTCCGTACGGCAATTGTCACCGCGTCCTCGGTAGGTGTAGTATAAGCTTCATCATAGGAGTCAGTATGCAATGACTGAGTGCCCCCCAAGGTTGCTGCTAGGGCTTCCAGAGTTACTCTCACGATATTGTTAAGTGGTTGCTGAGCCGTAAGGCTAACCCCGGCGGTTTGAGTGTGGAAGCGAAGCATCCAAGAGCGTGACTCTTTAGCCCCAAATCTTTCTTTCATTATCTTTGCCCAGAGGCGCCGTGCAGCTCTGAATTTAGCTATCTCCTCAAAAAAATTAATGTGGCTATTAAAAAAGAATGAGACTCTGGGAGCGAAGGAATCTACATCAAGCCCTGCATCAATTGCCGCTTGGACATAGGCAATACCATTAGCCAGTGTAAAGGCGACTTCCTGGACAGCAGTAGAGCCCGCTTCCCGTATGTGATAACCGCTAATACTGATGGAATTCCAGCGAGGAACATTTTTAGCGCAGTAAGCGATTATATCGGTGGTTAAGCGCATTGAAGGGCGAGGTGGGAAAATATAAGTGCCCCGGGCGATATACTCCTTAAGAATATCATTTTGAACCGTGCCGTTTAGTTTAGCTGGTTCAACTCCTTGTTTCTTACCTACAGCTATATACATGGCAAGGATAGGAGCACAGGTGGAGTTTATAGTCATGGAGGTGCTTACTTTGTCTAAGGGGATACCCTCAAAAAGGATTTCCATATCTTTGAGAGTATCTATAGCTACACCGATGTTGCCTACCCCACCTCCAGCTAACGGATGGTCTGAATCGTAGCCTATTTGTGTGGGCAAATGAAAGGCAACAGATAAGCCGGTTTGTCCTTCCGCTAGAAGCTTTTTGTAACGTTCGTTAGTATCCTCAGCAGTACCAAAGCCGGCATATTCGCGTATTGTCCATATCCTACCTCGATACATGTTAGGTTGGACGCCACGGGTGAAGGGATATTCACCGGGGTATCCTAATTGTGTAGCGTAGTCAAAGTTTGGTATATCCTCAGGGGTATAAACAGTATCAAGTTCTACACCTGAGGTAATTTCAAATTTATCCTGCCGTTCAGAGAAACGCTTTAGCATCGGAGCTAATTTAGTTTCACGCCATTCTTGTTTAGTTTTACTTGCCATTATCATCCTCCATCTAGTGATTTATTAACATTGTAAATTATCTTAGCATAAAGCATGGAGAACAAAAGGCTGTTCAATTAATCCTGAATCAAATTCTGCCCTGCAGCGAAGGCTTCTTTTAATGCTGTAGGATGTTTGGTGATAGCACCCTTTTTCTCCATTCCTGAAAAGAGCAAATCGTCAGTGTAGATTATATCTAACGTGGCAAACCAGCTCTTAACTGTGACTATAGCTGGCTGAAATAAGTTAGGCAGCCTTGTGCTGCCTACAGAAATAAATAAACCCTTGCGTTTGCTGTGTGGATTAAGAGCTACAGGAAGTTTAAGAACATATTTCATCACCCACAATGCCTGGCAGCGGTCAATCATTGCTTTTACTTGCGCTGTTACACCCATAAAGAAAATAGGGGAGGCAAGAATCACATAGTCTGCCTCCCTCAATTCATGGGATAACCATTGCATGTTGTCCTGCACTACACACTTACCCGCTGCAAAAGCAGAGCAATATCGCCATCTTGGCGCGGACTGCCGCTTATACCCAGTACCCTGGGCTTTGAAGCCATACTATGGCACTTTAGCTTAGCGTTTATTTCTTATCAGGATCAACTTTGCCTGAAGCCAGACTAGCTCTACTTAAAAATGGAGTTATCATATCTAGAGGCAAGGGAAACAGTATGGTATTGGTTCTCTCGGTAGCGATGCTGGTCAGTGCTTGAAGGTAGCGAAGCTGTAATGCTGCAGGATGGGTGGAAATAATTTCGGCAGCATCAGCTAACTTCTGTGATGCCTGGTATTCACCTTCAGCATGAACCACCTTGGCTCGCCTTTCTCTCTCGGCTTCAGCCTGGGCTGCCATGGCTCGCTGCATCCCTTCGGGCAACTCTACTTCCTTAGTCTCTACCATGCTTACCTTTACCCCCCAGGGGTCTGTTCCTTCATCAACAATGCTTTGCATCTTTTCATTAAGCCGGTCTCGATGAGCTAGTAACTCATCTAATTCGGATTGCCCCACGACATTCCGTAAGGTAGTCTGCGCCAGCAAGTGGGTCGCCCTGATGTAGTCTTGTACCTTAAGAATAGCACTTGCAGCATCAACCACTCGAAAGTAGACCACGGCGTCAACTCTAACAGTAACATTGTCTACAGTCATGCATTCTTGACTTGGAACATCCATAGTAAGTACACGGAGGTCCACCCTCTTCATACGTTCAATGAAAGGTATAAGGATAACGAGGCCTGGCCCTCGGAGGCCAACGAATCTACCCAGGCGGAAAACAGCTCCCCTTACATATTCTTGAACCACTTTGATAGCATTTGCTAGAAGTATTATCACTACTAAGGCGATAATAAAATAAACCATCCAGTTCATCTCCATGTTATGCATCCTCCTTTTCTTTGGATTTTTTTATCACCCATAATTTTAGGCCTTCTACTTTGCTTATTATCACCTCCTCATTAGCTTTTATTTTACTGCCTTCGGCTATAGCTGTCCAAAGTTCGCCCTCGGCCAGAACCGTGCCTTTAGGATTAAGGGTTGTCTGTGTTATGGCTACTTTACCTATCATATCCTCCCTGCCAGTAGCGAGTTTCCGCCTTTGACTTTTAATGATAGCGTAAATGACGAAAATAATAAAGGCGACAGCAAAAATTATAGCTATGATAATCGGCCCCGTTATTTCCATAGGTATTATTTCTATAGGTGGTATTTCCATATATAGTGAACTATCCTCCTAACTCTCTAGATTTTCTTGTCACCCATAATTTCAAAGCTTCTACCTTGCTTATTATCACTTCCTCACCAGGTGCTATTTTATCACCTTCGGCTATTGCCGTCCACAGCTCACCTTCAGATAGAACTGTGCCTGTGGGGTCCAGTGGTGTTTTTGCTATAGCTATTCTCCCTATCATTCCCTCAGCGCCGGTGGCCTTGCGCCGTCTCTGACCTCGAACAATAGCACCGATGACAAAAATGCAAAAGGCACTAGTAGCCGTCGTTACCCCGGCTATCAGCCCACGATTTACCTCTACACCTGGACTATGGCTGAATAAGATCAGCGAACCCATAACAAGCGAGATTACACCTCCAGCGGTCAATAGACCAAAGCTAGGGGTGAAATACTCGGCTATAAAAAGTCCCATAGCAAGCAAAATAAGTGCTACGCCTCCCCAATAAGCATCAAACACTCCCAAAGAGTAAAACGCCAGAAATAAGCTGATGCCACCAAATACCCCAGGGAAAACCATCCCAGGATTGGAAATTTCAGTGATTAATCCTATAGTAGCCAGGGTAAACAGGATATAAGCCACATTGGGGTTACTGATGGTTTGCAAAAACTTTTCAATGGTATTCATTTCATTCCTGGCTATTGCATATCCTGTAGTGTTGATGGTAACTTCCTTGCCATTGGCCAAAATAACCTTCCAACCATTGATTTGGGGAATAAGGCTTTCCAAGTTGTCAGCTCGTAGGTCAATAAGGTTGCACTTCAGCGCATCAACATCGGTGAAGGATTTGCTTTCCGTCACCGCTAATTCTGCCTCTTCCATATTGCGACCACGTTCCTCAGCAATAGTCTTCATCCACTTAGCCGAAAACTCAACTATCTTTTCCATTTGATCTTCTGGTATTTCCTGTCCTCCAGCAGCTACGGGATGGGCAGCACCAATAGTGGTGCCTGGTGTCATGGCTGCAATGTGGGCAGATAGAGTAATGAAAGTCCCTGCTGAGGCAGCCCAGGCACCTTTAGGCGAGACATAAACTACAACGGGAACATCAGCATTCATAATTTTCTGAACTATCCTTTCAGTTGAATCGAGAAGCCCTCCGGGTGTATTTAACTCAATAATACAGACAGTAGCATTCTCATCTTCAGCCTGGCTGATACCTCGATCAATGTAGTCAGCCACCACTGGAAGGATAGCGCCTTCCACATGAAGGACTTCAATCCTTGGACTAAAAGCGCTAATTACGCCGCTTCCTAGACTCCCCACTAGTGGGATCATAAACAAAGCAACGAAGAAGATGTTAAGCCAAGTTCTGCGCATCTATCCTTAACCTCAAATTAATTATAACCTAATCAACTAAAAGCAACAAATTTATCATTGAAGGGAGACGTAGCTTAGTGTAGAATAAAGCAACTTATTGTGGGTTAAAAATGGAAAATCAAAGATGCAAAGGGATGCAAGATTTGCTTCCCAAGGATATGTTGCGTTTCCGCCATATTGAGGATATCTTTCGAGCCTGCTGCCTCGACTGGGGTTATCAAGAGGTAAGAACGCCGACTTTAGAATACCTCCACTTGTTTACCGCCACGGGAACGCTTACCCCGAGCAGACTAGGCAAAGTATATTCCTTTCTTGATTGGGATGGTTGGAGTGGTGAAAGAGTAGTATTGCGTCCAGATGGCACCATTCCTGTAGCCAGGCTTTATATCAACAATCTAAGCAAACATGAAATAACTAAACTTTTCTACGTGACTAATATCTTTGCCTTTGAAGAAACAGGTCGGGAAAACAGAGAGAGGTGGCAATGTGGTGCTGAGTTTCTAGGTGGTGCCAAATTGGTAGCGGATGTAGAGATAATCTTACTACTTAAGGAGGTTGTGGGCAAACTTGACCCCAACAACGTTAGGTTACAGTTATCTCATGCTGGCTTGGTGAAAGCATTAATTAAAGAACTCAAGCTTAGCCACGGTGAGGAGGCCAAGGTAACAAGCCGTGTTTTAGATGGAGATTGGCAAGCATTGATGGAGGCAAAAACAACTAAACCTGAGTTGGATAGGTTTCTATCTCCACTTTTAAGTCTAAAGGGAAAATCAAGCGCCTTCCTTCAGAATACAAAAGCTTTATGCCAGCAAGTTTCATTGGACCTCAAGTCCAGTATGGAGGATTTCATAAACATAACTACATTGCTAGATAACCTGGGCTGTAATTACGAAATTGATATCACGGCAATACGAGGTTTTGAATACTACACTGGAGTTTGCTTCCAGTTATTGGCTGATGGGAAGAAAATAGGTGGTGGGGGAAGGTATGATGACCTTGTTCCGCTTATGGGCGGGAAAAATGCTCCTGCTTGTGGGTTTGCCCTTTATATTGACCCTATAATGGAATTGCTTCCACTGGAAAGTAAAAAGAGTAATGAATCCGGAATTCTAATTAAGGGTGAGCGGCCCACTCTAGAGGTAGCAAAAACATGCTTCACGTTGGCCCAATCGCTTCGTGAGGTGAAGCATGCAACGGAGGTTGATTTTTCTAAGCAAGAGCCAGATGACTATCGTTGGGTTATCTCAATTTCGCTAAGTGAGCCAAGCCAATTTACCATTACCGACCGGCAGACACAGCAACGGTGGAATATAACTTCTGTGACAGAGATTCTTACTATACTAGGTGAATAGGATTACCTATGAAGTATCAATCGGACTGTATCAAACTTGCCTTGCCTAAAGGCAGGTTCTTGTCTCCCACAGCTAACTTGCTCAAAGGGATAGCTTTAGATTTTAAGGGCTATAGTGGCAAAACAAGGCGGTATCGTCTCCAATCAGCAAGATTCCCTCGCCTTTCGGCCAAGATATTTCAGGAGAAAGATATTCCTACACAGGTAGCCATAGGCAATTATGATTTAGGCATATGTGGTTTGGACTGGATTGAGGAACTCACGGCGGGATATCCAGCGAGTGCTTTGATAAAAATATCAAGTCTAAATTACGGCGAAGGCGGTGTATATGCGGTGGCCAGCTATCAAATGGGAATATCCAGCATCGATGAGTTATTAGCCAAGCGGGATAATTGGCGAATAGTAAGCGAGTACCCTAATTTGGCTCAATCCTTTGCCTTAAATCTCAGGATGAAAACCTTTAAGATTTTCCCAATATGGGGAGCTGCCGAAGTTTATCCCCCGGAGGATGCTAGTCTAGCAATACTATGGGTAAAGAATGAAAATGAGATACAGGCCCAGGGCTTGATCCCCTTAATAAAGTTGTTCTCGGTCACTGCCTTTCTAATCGCTAATCGAGAAAGCCTGGAGAATAAAGACCTAAATCAGATATTGAATTGTTTTAACCCTAAGCTCATCTCCAAGCTGCGAGTAGATCCTACTGTCATTGTGAGCCGAAGGCGAAGCAATCTCGTTACTTTTCGTCCGCCGGAAAAGACAAGGGGAATTAAGCTAGCTTTGCCTGACGGACACCAGCACCCACCTACCGTGCAGTTTTTGAAGCGTGTTGGGCTTAGCCTTAAGGGATATTCTGAGGAGATGTTAAATCGTCGTCCCTCTACTGATTTAGACTGGCTGGGCGTAAAAGTGATTAGACCACAGGATATGCCTCTTCAAGTGGCTAATAAAAATTTCGATTTAGCCATAACTGGCAAGGATTGGTTGCTAGAGCATCTCTATCGTTTCCCCTCAAGCCCTGTGATGGAGTTGCTTGATCTTGACTTTGGTGGGGTCAAAATTGTGGCAGCAGTGAGTAAAGATATGCCTATAACTAACATTGATGACTTAAGTTCGCTTATTCAAAATGGCAAGCTTACCCCCCTAAGAGTGGCCTCAGAGTATATAAATATTGCTGATAAGTATCTTCGAGATAACTATATCAATCCATACAAGCTAATACCAACTTGGGGGGCAAGTGAAGCTTTCTTGCCTGAGGACGCTGATTTGCTTATTGACAATATCCAAACTGGGGAAACCTTGGCACAGCATAACTTAAAAATTATCGATGTGCTTTTCGAGTCCACAGCTCGCTTAATTGGAAACAAGGATAGCCTCAACTCCCCTGATAAAAAAGAGAAAATTGAATTTCTTATTCAGACATTGCAGAGAGGGCTATCATGATTAACTCTCTCTCCTGTCATTGCGAGCTAATTCTCCTCTCCCTTGATGGGAGAGGATTAAGGTGGGGGTGAAAAGAGTTATCATGATAAGAGTCGTAGAATTTAATAAAGCAAAACAGTTGCTGACTAGGAAGAACCCCCTGGAATCTTTCACTGCCTCGCCACAGTTGGCAACACAAATAAAACAGACCTTTGGGAAGGAGCTTTCTCTTCAGCAAGTAGTTGAACTTATCGTAGGTGAAGTTAGGGACAAAGGTGACGAAGCTCTCTTTTATTATGCCAAGAAATTAGATGGAGTTGAGCTTGACTCCCTAGAGATAAGCAGGCAGGAAATTTCAGCAGCCTATGATATGGTAGAGGAGGAACTCATTTCAGCGCTCAAATTGGCAGCTAAAAGAATACGAGATTTCCATCTCACTTGTGCTGCTAAGAGGGGCATTGCATTTGTTAACCAATGTTTGGGAAGGCAAGTCCAGCCACTGGACAGGGTAGGTCTATATGTTCCTGGTGGCACTGCTGCCTACCCCTCTACAGTGCTGATGACTGCCATTCCGGCTAATGTAGCCGGGGTCAGGGAGACTATCATGGTTTCACCCCCTAATAAAGATGGCAGAATCCCCGCAGCCACACTGGCAGCTGCTGCTATTGCTGGAGTTGACCATATTTTTAAAGTTGGTGGAGCCCAGGCTATCGCCGCCTTAGCTTTTGGCACTGAATCAATACCTAAAGTGGATAAAATCTGCGGCCCTGGCAACATTTTTGTGACTTTAGCCAAGAAAATGGTTTATGGCGCTGTAGCTGTTGATGGACTTCAGGGGCCAAGTGAAATAATGATTGTGGCTGATGACTCTGCTAGTCCTTTGCTTTGTGCCGCTGACCTTCTGGCTCAAGCTGAACATGACCCTCTAGCTTCAATCATTTTGATTACCACTTCACTTGATTTGGCTAATCAAGTTGATAGGGAAGTGGTAAAACAGTTGCAAGAACTGAAACGCCGCTCTATTGCTACTCAAGCTGTGGATAGAGGAATAACTGTACTTGTCAATAATATCGACGAAGCCGTCGAGTTGGTCAATCTTTATGCCCCAGAGCATCTTTCTCTTGTGGTATCTGACGCTTCATCCATAATGCCCAGGATTCTTAATGCTGGTTGCATCTTCATTGGTGAAAATTCGGCGGTAGTCTTGGGTGACTATATTGCCGGTCCGAGTCATGTATTACCCACAGGTGGCAGCGCCCATTTCAGCTCCCCTCTGGGTGTTGAGGACTTCCTAAAAACTACCAATATCATCGCCTTGGATAAAGCTATTATGCGAGAATTAAGCCGTCCAGCCATAGCGATAGCTAAGGCTGAAGGGCTGGAGGGCCATGCTCAAGCTATAGAAAAAAGGATGAGAGTGCAAGGAAATCTTAAGTAGTATTCTGCTCTCCCTTAACGGGAGATGCCTCTCTACGAAAAAGGATGGGAGCTAAATAAAAGATTAAAATGCAAGAGGCAAAAATACAGAGCAAAAATAAAAAGTTTTACATTTTGAGTTGTCATTTTGATTTTTTATTCTTAACATTTGGTTTTAGTTGAAGTGGATATAAGGAAGCTAATTAGACCCGAACTAGCGGCTATGAGAAGTTACACTCCTATTGAGCCTATAGAGATTTTAGGCCAGCAGGCTGAAGGGAGAATAATAAAGCTTGATGGCAACGAGAATCCATACGGTTGCTCCCCAAAAGTTTATCAAGCTCTAGCCAATTATCCCTACTATCATATCTACCCGGACCCGGAGCAAAGAAAATTAAGGCAAGCTTTGGAGGAATATACAGGCTTAAACCAGGAGAACATTATTTGCGGCAGCGGCAGTGATGAACTGATTGACCTTATCCTCAGGCTTTTTCTCCAGCCCGGGGACGAGGCCATCAATTGTTCACCAACGTTTGGCATGTATCCCTTTAGCACTGAGGTTTGTGGCGGTAAAGTAGTGGATGTGCCTAGAGATAAAGACTTTGTTATTGATACAGATGGCGTCAAAAAAGTGTTAAATGAAAAAACAAAGGTTATCTTTATCGCTTCACCCAATAACCCTACGGGCAACCTTGTTAGCAAACAGGAGATTATAGAGCTTGTTAATACTGGAAGGATTGTGGTGGTGGACGAAGCCTATTTTGAGTTTAGCGATATAACTGCAGCTAATTTTGTGCTTGACTATTCCAATCTGATAGTTCTGCGTACCTTCAGCAAGTGGGCAGGACTAGCTGGTTTAAGAATAGGCTATGGCATGTTCCCCTCTGAAATTACCAGCTACCTGATGAAGATTAAGCAGCCCTATAATGTCAGTGTGGCAGCACAGACAGCAGTATTAGCTTCTTTGGCAGATATAGATTATCTTCGCAGTAATGTAGCAAAAATAGTTGCTGAACGGGAGCGATTATTTAACAGGCTAAAAGAGCTAAAGTGGCTAAAACCCTATTCTTCCAGTGCTAACTTTATTCTTTGCTCCGTGCATTCTTATTCTGAGCCTTTCATTTCTTGTCATTCTGAGGGAGCAAAGCGACCGAAGAATCTCGCTCGGGGTAAACTCTGCGAAGAATCTCCTGCCAAGGAAATTTGGCATCAGCTACAAAAGAAAGGCATCTTTACCCGTTATTTCGATACCCCGCGCTTAAGAGATTACCTGCGGATAAGCGTCGGTAAACCCGAAGATACCGATGCCTTAATTGAAGCACTTAAGGAAATGCGTTAAAGTAACAATAGAAATGGGACATATAACTGTTGATGTAACTATTACTGGCCCTGGAGGAGAACACAGGCTAAAGAACATATTGATTGATACAGGTGCCACTTACTCTGTTTTCCTCGAAGAGGTTCTCAAAGATATAGGTGCTTCCAAGTTGCCAGCTAAAGTTTCCATAGAGTTGGGCGATGGTAGGGTTATTCAAGCCGACGCATATGCTGCTGTCCTTAGCTTTGAGGATAGACAGGGACCTGTAATTGCTCTTACTTTCGAAGGCGCTAAACAAGTTATTGGCGTTTACTCTTTGGAATCCCTCAGCTTAAAAGTAAATCCAGTAACAGGGAAACTAGAGGAAACTAGACCAAAGGGGATAGCTTATTTCTACACTGCGTTCCTGTGTTAGCTACGAGGAGCGAAGCAACGAAGCAATCTCTAAAGGAGGGACTGAAGCGTGGCTGACAGAAAGGCAATAGTAACTCGTAAAACTGCGGAGACGAATGTTAGGGTAGAGCTTAATATTGATGGCAGAGGGCAATTTGAGATCGCTACTGGCACGAGGATGTTTGACCATCTTCTAGCACAGTTGGCCAGGCATGGAGTATTTGACATAAAACTCTCAGCCTCAGGCGATGACCAGCATCATATAGTTGAGGATGTAGCTATTTCCCTAGGTAAAGCCTTTAACCAAGCGTTGGGAGAAAAGCAAGGGATTGCTCGAATGGCACATGCAGTCGTGCCTATGGATGAAGCACTAGCAGCGGTGGCAATAGATGTTGGGGGTAGAGCTTACAGTGTGGTAGAAGCATCCTTCACCGAAACTAATATAAGTGATCTATGTGCCGACTTAATCCGTCACTTCCTTGTTTCTTTTGCTTTTGAAGCTAAAATTAACCTTCATGCCATGATACTCCCTGGCCCCAATGACCATCACAAGGCTGAAGCCTTGTTCAAAGCCTTAGGCCGAGCTCTGGATGCAGCCATCCGCATTGACGAGCGAATTATTGGTAGAGTGCCTAGTACGAAGGAAATTACCGAGGGCTAGGGAGACGTATATAGTTTGAATCTTCCTCGGGGAGCAAGCTTGCTTTTTCCGAACCTGACGGATACAAAATCACCCGAACTCAGGCTTGAGGTAGGATCCGAACTTCCGCTTTGGCTACTTTGAGGAGACCTAGAAGTGACACTAGTACTGACTGAGATTTCTCGCTACGGAATAGTGATGGGAGCAGATAGTACTGTCACATATGAAACTCAGCTACCAACTGGCGAGCGAGTTTCCCGAATATTGATCGGATTTCAAAAGCTCTTCCCTATTCCTTACTTGAAAGCCGGGGTGTCGTGCTGGGGATATGGGCGGATAGGGAATGTTGATACGGATATCTGGCTAAACGACTTTATTCAGCGCCATGAAGGACGAGTTGGGACATTACGAGAGTTTGCTATTTGCCTTCAGGATGAACTTCGAATTATTATCGGACCAAGGTCAGGACAAGGCGAATGTGGCTTCCATTTGGCGGGCTTTGCTGAAGAACGGGGACTACTTGTGCCTGATTTCTGGCATATTCACAATGGTGCTAGTGAATACTTTAGAGACGTTGATGCAACGATTTTCAACGCCAATCACGATTTGGCAGAAGCTAAAGCACTAGGCCGATATGATCCCAACAATCCGAATATAATCTACATTACGAGAAACGGGGACTACCAGTTCTACGCCGTATGGTGGGAGAATTTTGAAGAAGTTGTAGACGAGTTTCTTCGAGCACAAGGCATTCAAGTGCCAAAGCCGTCGCTCCAAGGAAGGATTGAGTACGTGCGTTTCCAGATCCGCTCTATTAGTGAAATCTATAGAATGAGCACCCGTCTACCATCCATTGGCGGAGAAATAAGTACCTTGGCTATAGATACGAGTGGTATTTGTTCTTTTAATAGAAGAGCTTGAACTCTAAGCAGTCTAGAGAAGACAAACCAGACAATGAAGGAAGTCCGGATTTTCCCCTGCCCCGGGGAGCCACTATTTTTGTATCTAAAATCAGCGGAGACTGAGGGAGTTCTACGCCTCACCATTTACATAAGGAGGATAGAAGGTGATCCAAGAAATATCTTTCTCACCATGGGCTAATTGGGCTAGTAGAAATAACTTGCCCGACAAAGATAAGCCAGGAGTGTACTTAATCGCAAGATTTGAACAGAAGTCACCTTCTGGGCCAGCAGACCCATTTGAAAAGAGCATAGTGTATATTGGTGAAAGTTCTGGCGGAAGATTCCAAAGTCGGTGGCGTTCATTTGAAAGATCCGCTTTCAAGGACAAAGGGAAACACCGTGGTGGTAAGAGGTATAAAGAACAATTTGGTGGCGATTCATCAGTTTTATATATTTCCACTTTATCAGGCGACGGGTTAGTTAAGACATTTCTAGGACTTGAGACGTGTCCTTTCTTAGACATTAATGCGAGCAGTGCCAAGGTAGATATGACTGATAAGCTCCTTAGCGAAATCGACGATTTACTTGTGAAGTATATGGAGCGCAGGCTAATTCTGCTATATTCTCTTGCTCATGGGCATAGGCCAGTTTGCAATGCAGATTAGCCAGATAACCTGCTTGCGATTATCCTTAGAGACTACGAATGTAAATTCGAGAAAAGTTCGGATTTTCCCCGGCTTGGAAGCGATTTTGCTCTTCCCAAACTTCAACGGGTTTAGAATCCTTGCATTGGCAATTCACAGAGACGTGAGTTCTTGATACTATTTTCTCAAGCCTGTGTTTATAGACTTTATGTAGAGGAGTCATTGTGACAATTAATGAAGGGAAGAATGTACTTCAGATTGTAGTTGAAGGGCTAATACAAGAAGCGTATGAATTGCTGGCTGAAACGATCAACGCCACTAGGGCGGCTGATGCGGGAGCAAAACGGCAGGGAGTAAGTTGGACAGGGCGTCATAGATTGCATGTTCTTCTCGAAGCTGCTGAAGATACGTGGAGAGGTTTGCCAGACGCTGTTGTAGCACCATGGTTCTTAGCTGAACTGAAGACTACCCTAGATGTTGTACGCAGATGGCGAGGGAAACCATTTTGGAAAGAAATTGAGCCATCATTGAAGGATCCAACTCATTTTAAACACACTATTCTAAAGCTCCATGCAGCCGAGCATCTAGAAAGAGGCGGCCATAAAGTAGAGATTGTACCAAGAGGCAAGAGCGCTTCCCCAGACCTAATGTTGCACGCAATTGCAGGCACACAAGATTTAGTATATGTCGAATGTTACCAACCAAGTGCTTTATGTGGTAAACCCTCAGATATCTCAACAAAGGAAGCTGGAAGTATTGTAGAGAAGTCGATGGAGAAAGCTAAAAGTCAGCTTAAGGGTAAGGCTCCCGGGATTATAGCCATATGTGGATACAATCAATCGCACAGGAGTCTGGTAACTTTAGGGCAAGCTGTGGAAACTCGCTTGCGGCGAACTTACCGCCCCAATCTATGTGGTATTTGGCTAGTAACGCTAGGTGTAATACTTCGTATAGATAAGGACAGCACGTCATTTACACCTACGATAAGTGCCAATTTTATACCTAACCCAAGCTACTCTGGTAGAGTGGATATCGAGGCTAAGGTGCCTGATGACCATCCTCAATTGATAAAAGAACCGTTAATAGACATTAGTACTGATAGCCTTGGATCTAAAGATATTAACTTGGTGACTAAGCTGGTGACTGCAAGTAATGTTAGCTCAATACTTGTGGAGAAAGCCAAAAGCAAGGTTGCGAGGACAAGGAAGCTTAACATTATAGAAATGACTAAGCAATTGAGTCGAGCGGTTGTGCATGGCACTGGCAACAAGGTTCCTCCACTGTTTGAGGGTGAGGGAAATTTGGATTGTCTATGTGGTCAATGTCAGGCTGTATTGGCAAAATGTGCATGGGATCCTTCCATAAGTAACATAGTTGTAGAGTGTCCAATCTGCCGAGCCTACAACGAATTTCCTCCTTTGCCAGATAGCGAGTACAATAGACTTCAATTGACAAAGGGAAACTATAACTTCTCAGACGCCATTAAGCTGAGAAGACGAGTGTGCATCGAAGGACAATAGGCTCATTTCTCAAATACTCATGACAAAGGAGGGGGAGTAATATATGTCCCGAATTTAGGGTGAAGATTGCCCAGTGAGATGAAATTTTAAGGGAAAAAGAATGCTAGGAAAAACTGAGACGCTATACAGGTGAGCCGTGCAATGAGTATTTAGATAAGTATTACGAAGAACGCTAAAGTAGAGCAGAAGAAGCCTAGAAGCATTAAAGAAATCGAGCCTTTGCTCTCGAGGGTAAGAGCGTCTCTAAGAAAAATTTATGGTAAAAGGCTGTCAGCGCTAATTCTTTATGGCTCTTTTGCCAATGGCAGGGCAAATGAGGACTCCGATATAGATATTGCTGTTGTTTTGAAAGGCAGCGTGGATAAGACAGAAGAAATCAGCAAAATACATGATGCCATTTATCACTTATCGCTGGAATACTGCCAGCTTATTTCAGTTTATCCACTTTCTGAAGAAGAGCTTGGAGATGTGGAATGGCCTCTCCATTACCATATTAGAAACAAAGGCATCAAGGTGTAAAAGGAGAAGACTGAGCCCTGGATTCAGCCATCCGAATTGACGAAAGAATTGTCGGCAGAATCCCCAGCACAAAGGAGATTATCGAGGGCTAGCAACAAGCTCTCTGCGCTGCCATATTAAATTGAGAGATTATTTAACATAATAGAAGCAATGTTTTATGATTATACTCCTAGTTGGACTCATTAAACCTTCAATCTGGCGGTGAAGATATGAAAACACTTGATGAAATAAAAAATATTTTAGCACAGCATAAGGAGGAGTTAGCAGATAGGTATAAAGTTAAAGAGATAGGAATTTTTGGCTCTTATGTAAGAGGTGAGCAGAATAAAAGGAGCGATTTGGATATTTTGGTGGAGTTTAAGGAACCTATCGGGCTTGACTTTGTTGAACTGGCAGAACTCCTGGAAAGTATATTAGAAGTAAAAGTTGACTTAGTGTCTAAAGGAGCAGTCAAACCTAATAGGTGGAAGTATATAAAAGAGGACTTGATTTATGTCTAAAAGAGACTGGAAGCTATTTATTGAAGATATCTTGGAATGCATTGGAAAGATTGAAAAGTATGTTCAGGACATGGAGTTTGAGGATTTTGAGACTGATGACAAGACAATTGATGCAGTAGTGAGAAATTTAGAAGTAATTGGTGAGGCTTCAAAGAATGTACCGGAAAATGTGAAGGCAAGATATCAGAATGTGTATTGGAAGGGCGTAGTCGGGCTTAGAAACAGAATTATCCATGAATATTTTGGTGTAGATTTAAAGATTATCTGGTATATTGCCAAAGAGGAACTTCCGATGCTAATGAAGCAAATGGAGCAGATTCTGGAAAAGGACGAAGGATAATATGGCAAGGGCATTCTCCAAGACGCAAAAGTGAAGATTTAGACTGCTACCTTCTTGTTTCCTTTGCTTCAGAAGCCAAGATTAACCTACATGCCAAAGCGCTCGCTGGCATCAATGACCATCATAAAGTCGAAGCCTTGTTCAAAGTCTTAGGCCGAGCTCTAGATTCAGCCACTCGCATTGACGAAAGAATCGTTGGCAGGATTCCCAGCACCAAGGAGATTATCGAGGAGTAGTGAGTTGAATCAGTGAACGCCTAGCTCTCCTGGGTAAGGGATGCGACCATATGATGCCAAGATGTTTGTAAGCAGGAGAGAATAGGGATTCTCATTTAGAGGTGTTCTTTACAATCTAGAATATTCTTGCTCTAATGATGTTTGATAGACTAAGAAAGGGTTTATGAAAATCAAAGGAGGAGATGCTATGGTAGATTTACTAAGAAAAACGGTTTTAACAGGGATTGGCCTT
>JAUWHW010000071.1 GCA_030605665.1 Dehalococcoidia bacterium
GGTTGAAGGAAGGTTATCTCCAAAACAGGGGATAATCGAGGCCCCTATTGGGCGAGATCCCCACAATCGCAAGCGAATGGCAATAGTAGAGACAGGAAAAGAAGCTAGCACACAATATAAAGTTAAAAAATACCTGAATAATTACACTTTACTTGAGATCACTCCCATAACTGGACGCACGCATCAAATCAGGGTACATTTGGCAGCTATTGGCTATCCCGTAGTTGGTGATCTCGCTTACGGGGCAAAATCACCTTATATTAAGAGGCAATTTATCCATGCTTACCGCCTTGGCTTTCATCTGCCATCAACCAGTGAATATCAAGAATTTACCAGCCTTTTGCCACCAGACTTACAGCAAGCATTAAAGCTTTTTGCTCATAGTGCTTAAAAGCCTTGTCTAAAGAATTAGGATATGCTATATATTCCAACACAGAATTAAACTAGAAAGGAATTAGTAAATTGAGGTCCTTTGGTCAAGTTAGTAGTGAGCAAGCACAAAGAGAAAATGACTTTTTATCTTATGTGATGGGGGAAAACAGGGTAGAAGAACTAACTAATTTTGAAGCTGCGCTAAGCGAACGGCGAAGCGAGATTCTATTCAAGGTAACTACAGACCTAGAAGATACTGAAAATGCTTTGAAGCAAGCAGAGCAGCTTGTCCAGAGACTTAAAAAGCACTTAGAACAGTTAAAGGGTTTGCAACGAGTCCTTTCTAAATAACCTTTTTAGGCTTCTTAACCTTCTAACGATATTATAGGGACTAAATGTGCCATAATGTTACAATTATGGAGTCCACGTTAAAGACATCGGTCAGAGTCCGTTTTGCCCCTAGCCCCACTGGCTACCCACATTTAGGTAACGTTAGAACTGCCCTGTTTAATTGGTTTTTTGCTCGCCACCACGGTGGTAAGTTTATCCTACGCATTGAAGACACGGACATCGCCCGTAAAGTAGAGGGAGCGGTGGATGTCACACTAGATAGCTTAAGGTGGCTTGGGCTGGATTGGGACGAAGGCCCTTATTTTCAATCACAAAGATTACACTATTATCATGAAGTCGCAACCAGATTGCTTGAAGAGGATTATGCTTATCTGTGCTATTGTTCCCCACAGCGACTAGAAGCGATGCGCCGGGAGCAGATGAAACGAAAGCAGCCACCAAAATATGATGGCCGCTGCCGATACTTAACACAACAGGAGAAAGCTCAACTAGAGGCAAGCGGTATTATTCCCGTAGCCCGCTTTAAAACGCCTCTTGAGGGGGAAACTACTTTCCATGACTTAATCCGCGGTCAAGTGACTTTCAAGAATAGTACTTTAGATGATTTCGTCCTGCTTAAATCCGATGGTTACCCAACATATCATCTGGCCAACATAGTGGATGACCATTTAATGGCTATTTCCCATGTCCTTAGAGCTGATGAATGGCTTTCCAGTACCCCTCGCCACATATTGCTGTATCAAGCTCTAAATTGGCAGGCTCCGCGATTTGCTCACTTACCTATGATACTGGGTCCCGACAGAGCTAAGCTCTCCAAACGACATGGTGCCACTACTATCATGGATTACAAAGAACAAGGTTATCTTCCTCAGGCGATGATTAATTTCCTAGCACTGCTAGGTTGGTCACTGGATGATAGGACTGAATTACTAAGCCGAGAAGAATTGATAAAACACTTCTCTCTGGGAAGGGTGAGCAAAACTGCGGCCATCTTTGATAAACGTAAGCTGGAGTGGATGAACGGAGTTTACCTGCGACAACTGAGCCCAGAGGAGTTTGTCCAGCAAGCTACCCCATTTTTAGATAGGGATTTGCCCACTTCGGTAAAACGCCCGTTGTCTGACAATTACGTTGGTCAAATTATGCCTTTGCTTCAGGAGCGCTCTAAAACTTTAGCCGAGGTTCCTCAACTGGCCAGCTTTTTCTTCCTTGATGAGTTGCAATATGATCCCAGCCTACTTTTAAGTAGCGGGTTGGATACCAAATCAGCTACTCAAGCTATTGAAATTGCTTTGCAAAGGTTGGAAGCAGCAAAAACCTGGGATGTCGATTTACTTGAGAGTATTCTACGCCCATTGGCTGTGGAGTTAAGCTTAAGCACAGGAAAATTCTTTGGCCTACTGCGAGTGGCCACCACAGGCCGCACTGCAGCACCACCCCTTTTTCAAACTATGGCAGTGTTGGGCAAAGAGAGATGCCTCAAACGGTTCACCACAGCCTTGCAAAGGATACTCACTCTGCTATAACCAAACCGCCATGCAACAACAGGTATATAGATTGGGAAATTGACCTCAGAAATCAAACCCGTTAACATAGATAATTCAATGCTAGAAATCGAAAACCTGAGTGTGGAAGTAAATGGCAAAAGGATATTGCACAATCTAAATTTGACTATTGCTGCAGGTGAAACACATATCCTCTTTGGCCCTAATGCCAGTGGTAAAACAACGCTTCTTATGACCATCATGGGTTTCCCACAGTACAAAGCAAAGCAAGGAAGGATTCTGTTTAAGGGAAAGGACATTACTGGACTGGCCATAGATGAGCGAGCCAGGTTAGGTATAGGCATTGCCTTCCAAAGGCCACCAGCGATACGGGGAGTAAAGGTGCATGATATAGCTGAATTCTGCCTCCAAGATAGGCAAAATGGCAAGGTAGTGGAGGCGATAGCTACTCAACTAAATATGACGAAACTGTTGGACCGCGAGGTAAATTATGGCTTCTCTGGTGGCGAAATCAAATGTTGTGAACTATTCCAATTAATGGTGCAAAAGCCGGACCTTATTTTGCTCGATGAACCTGATTCCGGCGTTGACCTGGTGAATATCAGCCTGGTTGGCAAAGTTATAAATGAGCTGTTGCAAACCAGCGTTGGTTTGATCATCACCCATACTGGACATATCCTTAATTACGTCACTGCCCAAAAAGGACACCTACTGTTCAATGGCAAGTTATGCTGCGAACTTGACCCCCAAAAGCTTCTAGCTACTATCCAGGAACATGGCTATGCAAAATGCGCTGAGTGTCCCAGATACCTGAGCTTAAGGTCATGACGAAGAGAGATTTAGCTCAGAAGGCAATTAACAAGCCATCTCTCCTGGGAGAGGACATTGATTTGCGAGCTTATTTCCCAGATACAGAAGAAAACCTTTACGCCCCAGACCTTAGCAAGCTCGCTACCCAGGAAAAGCAATGTATGCTCAATGTCGGAGTATCTCCAGATGACATGAGCCAGAGGGCAGGAACATTTGTCCAGATAGATCACTCCATCATCCACAGTTCAGCAAACCAAGACGGACTGGAGCTATTAAGCACTACCCAGGCACTGGAAGAATATGATTGGCTAGAGGATTATTGGTGGCACGCTGTAGATGTAGATACTGATAAGTTCACCGCTTACACTGAGATTCACCAGAATAATGGCTATTTCATACGAGCCCTTCCTAATTCCAGGGTTATCCAACCTGTGCAAGCTTGTCTCTACCTTGCTCATAACAACCTAGCCCAGAAGATACATAACATCGTAATTGCCGAGGAAGGCTCAGAGCTGCATATCATTACTGGCTGCACTACAGCGCCCATGCTAGCCTCAGGACTGCACATAGGAGTAACTGAAATCTATGTTAAGCGAGGTGCTAAGATAACTTATACCATGATTCATAACTGGTCTCCAGAGACTGCGGTACGTCCCCGCACCGCTATTACTGTTGAAGAAGGTGGCATATTCCTCAGCAATTACATATGTATGAAGCCTGTGCGTACTCTCCAGATGTATCCTAAAGCAAGATGCGTAGGGGAGAATGCTATCGCCCGCTTCAACAACATTCTGGTAGCTCCTGTTGGCTCAACTATGGACGTAGGTTCACGTATGCAATTGGAAGCCAGGGGCTGCCGCGCTGAAAGCATCACACGTGCCATAACTACAGGTGGCACTATCATTGCCAGAGGTTATATCTTGGGGAGTGTCCCTGAGGTTAAAGGCCATCTTGAGTGCCAGGGGCTGATACTCTCTGAAAGAGGAACAATCCGCGCTGTACCCGAACTTGAAGGCCAAGTTTCTGGAGTAGACTTATCCCATGAAGCCGCGGTGGGTAAGATTGCTGAGGAACAACTAGAATATCTTATGGCTCGTGGCTTAACTTATGCTGAAGCCACCGCGGCGATAGTGCGAGGATTCCTAAACGTTGACATCGAGGGCTTGCCATCACAGCTTACCTCCGAAATAAAGAAGGCAATTGAGAGCAGTGAGAAAGGACTCTTTTAGCCCAAAACATATGGTAAGAACAAGGATACAGGCCAATTGGTCTGGCGGCAGCTTTGAGGTAGCCTTTCCAGTAGACAACATAGCATAGAGAAGTACTGAGAGTTTATGCCGGGTATATTTAGATTAGGGTAAAGTCTCATTTTAGCCACCTGATTTATATCTATTTTCAAGGAGAGCTAAAATGCACTTAATTTGGTCCTTAATTTTCAGCCCACTGTGATTATAGCTCCAAACATACTGTGCAAGGTAGAGGGGTAGACACTCCTGTCTGATCCCACCTTTGGCTGCCAGCATTCGTTTTAAGTAGCCCCAGAAGCCCTCCAGTCCATTTATTATGATTTCTTTGACCATTGCTGTGCTCTTGCTGCTCATGCCTACTAGACGATGAATATAACTCCTTGCAGCAACTCCGGTATAGCTCCTAAAGGCATCTGAGCATACTATGGCTCCGGCAGCCAGCCGCTTTCGGAGTAGCGGTAGTAAAGTATTAGCTTCCACGTTAGGAACCACCTCGCCCATACCTGCCATTACGGCATAGAATGCCAAATACAGCTTATTTAGCTGTGCCTCGGCCTCTCTTGGCTTCTTTAGCATGAACTGTTTTACGTTTATCTCTCCAGTTACCTCCTAAGTAGGTTTCGTCTATTTCAACAGTGCCTTCAAACACTGGCGGAATATCATGTGCATAGCCCGTCTTACCAGTGTCAATGCGCGTAATACTCGCCCTAGATGAGCTTCTTGTGCCACTCTAGCACTACTCTGCCCCAGGAGAAACCAACGCAATAGGCGTTTCCACTCAGAACGTGAGAGATGCAAAGGCAACCGATTTGCACGCCATTCATATCGTCAAACTGAACATCTCCTTTTGCCACGCCTTACGGCCCAACTCTTTGTACTTTGACATCGTGGGCATTTCTATAAATGTGCTATGCCACTATTCGCTCATATTTTTGGTGGCTGTTGTAAGACTTTACCTCAGAGATAATAAGGCAGCCAGTGGCCGACATATATAAAGGTCACCTCAGGAAAATACCCTTAGTAAGAGGCATAATCGTTCTAATTGAAACCCTAGTTTTAGGTAATAAGGCTTTGTTTCAATCCGCTCAGATTGCTTCAGCGGAGGAAGAGAAAAAATCCCACTAGCGGCTTTATTGTTTTCCATTGCAGCTGCCAGCGTTGGCTTCGCTGCAGCCCTGTTTTTTATCGCTCCCCTTCTGGCTACTCGCTACTTCGATATTTATATCGCCTCCGATTTAGTCGGCAATTTGATTGAAGGCTTTGTGCGTATAGGCATCTTCATCGCCTACCTCAAGTTAATAAGTCTCTTTCCTGACATTAGAAAAGTTCTTGCCTACCATGGAGCAGCACATAGGGTGGTCAACGCTTATAAGGTTGGATGCCCTTTGGAAGTGGAAGCCATTAAAAGCTACTCTACTGCTCATGCCCGTTGTGGTACCAGCTTCATTTTTATCGTCCTGATCATTGCCATCCTTGTCTTCGCTTTGCTTGGTCGCCCACAGCTATGGTTAAGCATCTTATCCCGCATAATCCTGCTCCCTGCTATTGCTGCCTTGGGTTACGAAGTTGCCAGATTCACCGCAGGATACACCAAAAGTATCCTGGCTCGGGTGCTTCTAGCTCCGGGATTAGCATTGCAATCTATGACTACCAGAGAACCTGACGATAGCCAACTGGAAGCTGTTATATCAGCGTTAAACGAGGTTATCCAGGCTGACAAGGTTACCAGAACAGTAGAAGCAAAAAGTAGGGGATAAACACAGCCAGAATGAAGTTTAAAACCCATCCTATGGCGATTATTCGGGTGACTGTTTTTTTATCTATTGTCCTTACTCCTTTACACACCCCGATACCAATTACTGCCCCTACTATTCCAGTAGAAACGGACACAGGAATTCCTAGCTTGGCAAAGAAGTGGACAACAATCGCTGTTGCCAGGATAGCAACAAAAGCGGCGGGAATATCGAGGGGGACAATCTTAGCCCCCACGGTCTCCATCACCGGTCTGCTGTAAGTGCACACACCAAGGGCGATGGCCAACCCCCCTATCAAGGTTGCTGTAAAAGGAGTAATTACACCCGCTC
This sequence comes from Dehalococcoidia bacterium, assembly GCA_030605665.1. Next base: position 6,370 of record JAUWHW010000071.1, read on the forward strand.
CAACAAAGACCCCTGTGACATTAGCTACATTGCCGGCTCCCATGCTATAGCCTCCGTAGGAGCCCACTACCATGATGCCTATTTTCATGACCAGAGTGAAGGCGGGGAGGGTTTTGATTCTCCGGGTGAAAATGTCCATAAGCTTGTAGAGGCCGATGGAGATTAGCATCCCTCCGAGGGGCGCAGTAACCCAACTGACCATCACCCGAATGAAATTATGCCAGGGAAAGTGGGAAAGCCCATCCGTATAAAGGGAAACTCCAAACACTGTGCCCAGTATTGTCTTAGAGGTGGAAACGGGAAAGCCGAGGTAAGTCCACACGCTGATCAGCGAGGCTGCGGTGATTGCACACAACAAGGCAAGCTTAATGTCGAGCTCCGTAGTGAACGCCACGATACCAATAACCTTTTGTCCCTCCAGGAGACTTCCCAGGATAACAAAAACCGAGCAAAGTATAATGGCGGTGCGATACTTTACCGCCCCCGTTATCACTCCTGTCCCAAATAGGTTGGCGGTATTATTGGCACCGAGAGCCCAACCCATATAAATGGCAGCAAGAAAACAAAGAGATAAAAGCATTTGAGATACCCCCTATCAGTGCTTACTAACTTAAACCAATGAAGCATTCACTCACATATTAACAGATTACCAAGAGCGACAAGAAGAGATATTAGATTATATTATATTGCTCTTCACCTAGTTCTCCCGTAATTAAGCTATATGTGAAGGGTTTATGCAACAAATCAACTTACTCCCCCTATTAATCATCACCATTCTGGCATTTACCATACCTCTACTTATCTCGCACATCAGATGGCTAGTTATCCCCAGTATTGTAGGAGAGATTATCGGAGGGATTATCATTGGCAAAAGTGGCTTCAATCTAGTCTAATCCAGTCCTTGGTTAGATTTTCTCTATCTTTTTGGCTTTGCCCTTCTCATGTTTATGACAGGTTTAGAGATTGACCTCTCTCAACTTCTTACTAGTCAACGGCATCAGCAGGTAAAAGAACGCTTCTTGTTTAGTCCAATGGTTATGGCAATCATAATTTTCCCCCTTACTTTTGCAATTTCGTTTGCTGTAGCTCATGGCCTCATACGGTTAGAATTTACCCCCAATATATTTTTACTGGCTCTTATTATTTGCACTGCCTCAAAAATGATTCTCGTCCAGATAGATAGGTGATACAGGATTTACAAAAGAGCTTTAGAATGATAAGGTTTAATCTTCCTCCTATGTTGAATGGGATTAAATGGTATCAGCTGTCAGCTGAGCAGATTTTTGAAGCCTTAGGCTCAGGAGGGGGTGGCCTTACCTCCAGCGAGGCAAAAGCCAGGCTGGAGAAGTATGGCTACAATGAGCTCAAGGTCAAAAAGCGGGGTCCTATCATCCGATTCCTACTGCAGTTTCATAATGCTTTGCTATATGTTCTGATGGTTGCTGCCGTCGTTTGTTTCTTTCTGGGTGAATTTATGGATATGTGGGTTATCATCGGCGTAGTCTTGGCCACGGTAATAATCGGCTTCATTCAGGAGGGAAAGGCTGAAGCCTCTTTAGAAGCTCTGAAAAAGATGCTGGTGTCGGAATGCAGCGTGCTCAGGGATGGTGAGAAGAAAGTTATACCAGCACGGGAATTGGTTCCCGGTGATGTAGTCCTACTTGAAGGTGGTGATAGAGTACCAGCCGATTTGCGCCTATTCTCGGTAAAGAACCTGAGTGCCGATGAAGCAGCGCTTACCGGGGAATCGGTGCCAGTAGACAAGAATGTTGACCCTATCCCGAGACCAAACCTGACTCCTGGAGAGCAAAGCTGCTTGTGCTTCAATGGCACCTTCATTACCCGGGGTCGCGGAGGGGGAATTGTGGTAGAGACCGGGAAGCAGACAGAAATAGGTAAAATCGCCGGAATGATGGAAGAAACCAAGAGGGTCGAGCCGCCAATAATGAGGAAGATGGCCGAGTTCACCAAGTTTTTGGTTATCACCATCTGTTCATTTGGTGTTTTTGTTTTTGCATTAGGAGGATGGGCGCTCGGATATGCCCCTGATTATATGTTCCTTGCCTCGGTGAGCATGATTGTGGCGCTGATACCGGAGGGGATGGTAGCAGCGTTCCTTGCTGCTTTCGTTGTTGGTACGCTGGCTATGGCACGTCGAAATGCGATTATCAGGAGATTACCGGCAGCAGAAACCTTAGGCTGCACTACAGTTATATGCTCAGATAAGACAGGCACCCTGACCAGGAATGAGATGACCGTAGTCAGGATACATTGCGGGCGGAAAGACTACCGGGTGAGCGGGGTCGGCTATGAGCCCAGAGGGGAGTTTTTTCAGGGGAATAAGAGGGTTAACCCAGTGCAGGCGGACAAGGCGCTAGTTGAAACCCTGCGAGCCGGCTACCTGTGCAATAACGCTGCTCTGGTGAAGGATGAAAACGGGTATAGTATCAAAGGTGACCCAACTGAAGGAGCTTTGGTCGTCTCGGCAACCAAAGCTGGCATTACCAAATCCTCTGCCAGGCTAGATGAGATACCTTTTGAGCCAGAGCAACGATATATGGCTACTCTGCACCAGGGCAAAGTGGAAAATACTATCTATATGAAAGGCTCACCAGAGAGGGTTTTGAAGATATGCCACAACCAGTTAATGGATGGAGCTATTGAGTCTTTAAGGAATGAGGAGATACTAGGGAAGGCGGATGAGATGGCGAAGGATGCCTTGCGAGTGCTGGGCATGGCTTATAAGTATGTGGACAAGACTAAAACGTCGCTCGAACCAGAAGACATGAAGGGGCTAGTTTTCCTCGGACTCCAGGGGATGGTAGACCCACCCAGGGAAGAAGCAATAGAGGCGGTCAAGAAGTGCAAGACAGCCGGGATAAGGTCGGTAATGATAACCGGTGACCATGTGCAGACGGCAAAGGCAATCGCCATACAATTAGGAATAGGTGAGGGTGGGGATAAAGCATTGACCGGGGAGGAACTATCAAGAATGAGCGATGAAGAGTTATACCAAGTGGTGGACAAAGTATCGGTATACGCCAGAGTTGCCCCGGAGCACAAATTCAGGATAACAAAGCAGTTGCAAAGGAGGGGGCATATTGTTGCTATGACCGGCGATGGGGTAAACGATGCCCCAGCACTAAGAGCAGCTGACATAGGGGTAGCCATGGGAATTAAGGGCACTGAGGTAAGTAAAGAGGCTTCCGACATGGTCTTGACCGATGATAACTTCGCCAGCATAGTGACAGCGGTAGAAGAAGGTAGACATCTTTTCACTAACCTGTGGAAGCACATCTTGTACATAATGCCTACAAACATAGGGCAAGGTTTAGTAATGGCGGGGGCGGTATTATTGTCGCCTTTTATACCTGTTTTTGCACTACGTCTTCCCATAGAGCCGGTGCAAATCCTGTGGGTAAATTTGATTATTGCCATAGCTTGTGCTATACCCCTCGTTTGGGAGCCTAAGGAGGCGGGGATACTGGAAAGGCCCCCTCGTAATCCTAGGCAGCGATTATTTAATCCCTTCTTTTTCCAGAGGGCGGGATTAGTTGGGGTAATAGAGGCGATAGCGATATTTACAATGTTCTTGCTCTTCTACAGGGCGATGGGCAGTTCAGTAGAATACCTGGCCCAGGCACAAACAATAGCCTTTACCACGATAATTTTGGTGGAGACCACTTACCTTTTTACCGCCAGGTCGATAATGGGGTCGGCATTTACATATTTCAGTCCATTAAAAAATAAATGGGTGCTTATAGGCGTTGCAACAACTTTAGGGCTACAGCTCATAATAGTCTATTCTTATCCTTTATTCGGCATTAGCCCGTTTAGGACAGAGCCATTTCCAGCAATATGGTGGATACCCCTAATTCTAATCGCACCTGCAGGCTTCTTCGCCGTCGAACTGGAGAAGCTCTTGAGAAGGCGATTGAGGAAGGGGAAATATTGAAAGGTTGATATATTTTAAGAAGCGACTTAATGAGATGACGCCAGCAGCGTGTAACACGGCGTAAAAGACTTCGCTATGCTTCGTCCAAATTCTGCTTCACCGAACTTCTTTTACACCGAAAACGTTATAAGCAAGCTTGACCATACCACCTGGCAGCCTCAAATTAGGGGAGCAATAGTCTTGATGATGCTCTTTGTCGTTCTCGCTGAGCTTAACCCAATTTCTCAACGCCTAGCGCACAAAAAAGAATTCCATAAGAGAGGAAATTTTCTAAAAGAATCTACTGGGTGCTATAATGGGTGCAGTTAAAAGATTTGAGGCTGTTTAAAAATGTAGTGCGAGGCTTTAGCCTCGTGCGCACGACCCTAAAGGGTCGCACTACGAAAATTTGGGGGTGAGACACCCTTGAAATGCCTGAATTTGAACGAGAAATCAAAATT
>JAUWHW010000065.1 GCA_030605665.1 Dehalococcoidia bacterium
ATGCTGTGGTTGGCTCCAGAGAAATCACCTATGTTCCGAAGGAAAGATTTAAGGGCGGGGAGTATCATTGGAATATAGGAACAGCGGGGTCAACCACTATGTTTGCCCAGGCCCTTTTGCCTTTAGCTTGCTTTGCCGAAAAGCCCTCCAAATTCAGATTAGAAGGCGGGCTATTCCAGGATTTCGCCCCCTCGGCCTATCATATGAAATTTGTTTTACTTCCACTACTGAGACAAATAGGCATCCAGGCTAAACTTGAGATAATTCGTCCTGGCTATGTGCCAAAGGGAGGTGGGATTGTAGAAATCAAGGTTGAACCGGTGAAGAAATTAAAGCCTTTGAAGCTTACTGAGCAAGGGAATATCCTTGGAATTAAGGGCATCGCTCTCTCTTCACATCTAAAGGAAAGAAAGGTGAGCCGGAGAATGGCAAAGGAGTGCCGCAAGGTATTAAGCTCTTATGGGTATAAGGCTGAAATCGAGGAAATTTACGATGAGAGCTCACTTCAGGAGGGTGCTGCCCTGGCAATATATGCTGAGATGAGTTCAGGTAGCAAAATCGGTTCAGATAGGGCGGGGAGACCAGGCAGGAGCTCTGAGTCTATCGGGAGGCATGTGGCTCAAAGTTTTTTTGAAGATATTAAAACTGGTGCCGCAGTTGATAGGTATATATCAGACCAGCTCATCATTTACGCTGGCCTGGCTGAGGGGATTACTAAATACTCAGTTCCTGGAATCACCGAACATGTTGAAACAAATCTCTGGTTGATTGAGGAATTTCTCGGAAGCAAGACAAAGGTCAGCGGCAACCTCATAGAGATAGAAGGGATTGGCTTTAGAGGGTAAGGCATGGAAAGACTAATCAAACAAGCAGCTAAGGACCTTGTGAAAAGTAAATATGCTATAGCACTAACAGGAGCAGGCATGTCAACTGAGTCAGGCATACCTGATTTCAGAGGGCCAAAAGGAATTTGGACTACCAATAAGAAAGCAGAAGCCGAGGCTTATAAAATGTATGGACTTTTCCTGAAGGAGCCTAAAGCGTATTGGGTTGAGATATCAGGCTCGCAGGGGACATATAGAAGGTTTTATGAGGAGATTAGAAAAGCAAAGCCAAATCCAGGGCATCGCGCTCTAACAGAGCTTGAACGCTGGGGAATACTGAAATGCATAATCACACAAAATATCGATGGACTGCATATAAAGGCGGGAAATAAGAGGGTTTTGGAATATCATGGCAGCATTTACAAGTTAAGGTGCATCTCTTGTGGCTCAAGATTTAGAACTGAGGAAGTTTCTTTGGATAAACTTCCACCTCGCTGCAAATGTGGTGGAATATTGAAGTATGATGTAGTTCACTTCAAAGAGCCAATACCATTGGATGTCAGGGAAGAATCAGAGAGAGAGGGCTTAAGGTGCGACCTGATGCTTATTTGCGGAACATCAGCAGTTGTCTATCCCTTCGCTGATCTACCTATAATGGCAAGGTTTGGCTCTGGAAGGTCACTTCTGGGCTTATATGCAACTGGGCATAAAACGAAGGTGAAGATAATAGAGGTAAACGCAGAACCAACGCCGCTCACACAGGAAGGTGTATCAGACTACTTAATTCAGGGAAAAACTGGAGAGGTGTTGCCCAGGATAGTTGAAGAGCTGAAGAAGGCTCGCAAAATCTGAATTTTCTTATGTGCCATCCTACATTACTCTTTTCAGTCTGGGGTTGGGGGTGATACCGGGCATTCTGCCCCTTTTGGCGATAGGCCTGCCTTCCACCTCATGAAGGTCGGCGGTGAAATCAATGGGTTTGGTATCGCTGATGTAGCTGCCCACAGCGAAGATGTCGACCGGTGCCCCTTGGCTGATAAAATATCTTATGCGCTCCGAGTCGAGTCCACCGCTGACAACAATCTTCACCTCTTTAAATCCCTCAAGGTCCAGCCAGGCTCTCACTTCTTTGACCAAATCGGCAGTGACTCTACCTCTTTCTGAAGGAGTATCTAACCTTACACCTTGTAGCCTTCCTTGCATTGCTTTGGCCACAGCGACACTTTCTCTAACCTCATCCTCAAAAGTATCCACCAAGGCGATACGTGGCACCTCAGGGGGCGTATGCTTATCAAAAGCAAGGGTAGCTTTGGCAGTGCTATCCAGGATAATGATGAGGGCATGAGGTATGGTGCCGATGGGTTTCATGCCGGCGAGCTTAGCGCCACTTGTGCTAGCACAGCCACTACAGCCACCAACGATGGCAGAATACTCCATAACGCTAACTACCGAAGGGTGCACATGACGAGCACCAAAACTGATAACAGGAATACCTTGAGCTGCTTTACTACATTCTCGCGCAGCGGTAGCCCAGCCACTACAATGGGCAAGAATGCCTAGATAGGTAGTTTCATAAGTTCCATAGCTTTGGTAAGGGGCTTTTATACGCAGGACTACCTCTTTTCTATCGAAAGGCTCACCTTCCGATAACGCCCAGACCTCACGATTATCTTCAGGAAGCACCTTTTCCAGCAGAGCTTTGACCTCTTCTATGCCACAAAGGATGCCGGCTCGCCCGGGGAATACCTCCATAGTGGCTACAGGGTTAATTCCTTCCTTCTTAAGTATTTCCACGGTGCGGGGGAAATAAATATCAGCAGTTTCCCCACTCAGCCACGAATCAGGGATTTCAAACCTTGGCTTAGGTAAGTTGACTTCAGGTCTAATTAGCTTGGCTCCAAGCACCTTTTCCATATAATCCAGCGCGAAGAAATGAGCCCTATCGTCGAAGGAAGCAACACAATCGACGGGAATTTCAACTTCGTAGCCTCTGTTTCTGGCATCAATTACTGCATGCAGAACACAAATATGGGTGCATACACCACAGACGACTAGGGTTTCTGGCTTGAGTGCCTCTAGTTTCTTGTCCAAAGCAGTATTATAGAAGCTGCTAAAGGTTGTTTTTGGTATTATTTCACCAGGATATGGCGAGAGTTCGGGTATAATTTCAGTTTCAACGGTACTTTCAATGCAATGCGGCGGAAACATCCTGAATTCTGGGTCATCGGGTGCATGGTGGTCACACAGATAGAAGATTTTCGAGTTCTGCTCTAACTCTCGCTCCAGCAGTTTCCTGACATTGGGTATGATACTTCGAGCTTTACCTCCACAATAAAGAGGATAGCCTTCCTCCAGAAAGCCACGAAGCATGTCTGATACAAGTACTACCCTAGCCATAGCCTCAATGACTGATTATAAGACTTCTTTAGTTTCTTGTTCAAGCGGCAGTTGATAGGCAGCTCCGTAGCCTCCCCACCCAATGCTCTGCCTCAGGACTTTGGGGTTGCTATGTTACCAATGATTAGGGTGCTTGGGGCGATAGTTTTCTTTAGCGGGAACCGCAATTAGCGCCACGTAACTCAGCTTGCTCAATTTCTACCATATTCTCTAGATCGGCGATCCACTCTGCCTTCTTTCCAGCGTCAGCCCAACTTCCCCTTGACGGAGATAACACCTTCCATAGCTCTTTTGCTTATCATTAGCATCTTGTTCTCTCCTCTTAAGATCAATGTCTGAAATGACGAGCACCAGTGAATACCATGGCTACATTATGCTTGTTAGCTACGTCAATTACCTCTCTGTCTCTCACCGAACCGCCAGGCTGGATAATGGCGGTGATTCCGTGGCTAATGGCTAATTCAGGACCATCAGTGAAGGGGAAGAAGGCATCTGAGGCGAGAACACTACCTTTGGCTTGCTCACCAGCTTTTTTCAAAGCCAGCTCAACGCTTACTACACGACTCGGCTGTCCCGCTCCCATACCTAATAATGTTTTGTCCTTAGCAACAACTATAGCATTAGATTTTATGTTTTTAACTGCTTTCCAGGCGAAGAGCAAGTCTGATAGTTCTTGCTTTGTGGGTTGGCGGTTGGTAACTATGCGAGGCTGAAGCTCTGATGCGGTGAAGAAATCTGGGGTTTGGGCTAGAAAGCCACCCTTAACATGGCGAAAATCAAGATGAGATTCGGAGTGGAGTTTACCCTGAGCGAGATTCTTCGGTCGCTTTGCTTCCTCAGAATGACAAGGAGCGAAGGGCTCAGAATGAGGGTGGAGGGGTACTTCAACTAACCGTAAACTCTTTTTACGCCTCAGTAATTCTAAGGCCTCCTTTTCATATCCCGGAGCAACAATAGCATCAAAATGATGTTTATTTATTTCTTGCGCTGTGGCTGAACCAATAGTCTTATTGCTAGCCACTATACCACCAAAAGCAGCTACAGGGTCACCACTTAGAGCTCTGCAATAGGCTTCAGCTAAGTTATCATGGCTGGCAAGTCCGCAGGGATTGGTGTGTTTTAGTATGGCGATTGTGGAGGAGCTGAAGCTGCTGAGCACACTTAAGGCAGCATCAAAATCAAGCAGGTTATTAAAGGAGACCTCAGGACCACTGAGTTGCTTTAGTGAAGCTAAGCCATCTTGTGGTTGCCTCACGTTTTGCTCAATGTAAAAGGCAGCTTTTTGATGAGGATTCTCGCCATAGCGAAGGTCGTGAGCTTTCTTAAGAGCTATGGTCATTTCTTCAGGGAAACTTTCCTCGCTTAGGTATTGGGCAATAGCAGTATCATATATAGCTACGTGCTGGAAAGCTTTATAAGCCAATCTTTTTCTTTCTTCTAAATCTACGCTGCCTTGGCGCAGTTGCTGCAAAATTTGGTCGTAATCTTCAGGGTCAACTATTACCAGAACGGAGGAGAAATTCTTGGCTGCTGAGCGAATCATAGTCGGCCCACCAATATCGATGTTCTCCAATGCTTCGTGTAAGGAAACTTCTCCTCTGGTTACCGTCTCAATAAAGGGGTAGAGATTTACTACAACAATGTCAATGGTTTTAATGTGGTTTCTTGCCAGTTCAGCTAGATGCTGAGGCAAATCGCGCTTAGCCAAAATGCCACCATGGACTGCGGGGTGTAGGGTCTTCACCCTGCCATCTAGAATTTCGGGAAAACCAGTAAGCTCTGAGATACTATGGACTTTTATGCTAGCAGCCTCCAGTGACCTTTTAGTTCCGCCAGTACTAAAAACCTCGATGTTTAGCTCTTGTAAGCCTCGAGCAAAATCAGCTACACCTGATTTATTTGAAACACTTATGATAGCACGCATAAGACCTCCCTTATTTAAATTATTTTTGGCTTTCTCGAGCTTGTACTACCTCATGTTCCAGTAGCCTCCAAGCCAGTAATTTCTTATCTTTGCTAACAGGCAAATTTCTTTCTCGGCACATTGTTTTTAGCTCCTCTAATGGATAGTCTTCATCCATATGGACAAGTATTTTCCAAATGATATTAGAAATATTTAGTTGTGTCTCCATTTCCAGTCTCTCCTTTGCAGATAATTGCTTTAGAAACCTATCAAGTGCTTTCATTATAATATCTTCTTCGAGGGCCTTTCGACTCCGAACTGCAGACGACTTCCTAATTTGTGTTCGTTGGAGCTTATTCCAATTATCATCCACTTCACGCTTGAATCGCTCATATACTTCTAATCCTAGTTTCCCAGTGAATTTCCCAAATTCAATGATGACTGTGTTCTTTTCCCTCACGGCTTTTCCTCCGTGACTAATGACAGGAAGCTGTGAAATCGTTCCTTCAGTTTGCTCTAATCTATAACTACCCTTTTCTCTCTCTTCGCCTTGATTACTTCGCCAATGATTCTGGCTTGAGGCAAAGCCATGGTGACTTCGGTTACGGCTTGGCTTGAACAAATAAGCACCATGCCTACTCCCATATTGAACACTCGATACATCTCTGGCTCTTCTATATCGCCCCTTTGTTGTATCAGCCTAAAGATAGGGGGAATATCCCAGGAATTTTTATCGAGATGGGCAGCAAAACCTTCAGGTAAGACACGAGGTATGTTCCCAATGAATCCACCGCCAGTGATATGGGCTAAACCTTTAACCAATGGTAAAACTGGCTTAAGCCAGTGGTAGTAGCAACGATGAATTTGAAGTAATTCGTCTCCTAAAGTTTCCCCCAACTCGGGATAAAAATCATGTAGACAGGAAGGGTTATCTTCTATTCCAAAAACCCGGCGCACCAAGGAGTAGCCGTTGGTATGTAAACCAGACGAAGGCAAGCCTAGAATTATATCGCCTGCAGTTATGGAACCACCATCAATAATGCTATTCTTCTCCACCACCCCAACGATAAAGCCAACCAAATCGTAGCTTCCCTGGAAATAGATGCCAGGCATCTCAGCAGTTTCGCCACCGATAAGCGAGCAGCCGACTTCCTGGCAAGCCTTGGCTATGCCCGTAATGATAGCTTCCACTTGCTGAGGCACAAGTTTGCCCATAGCGATGTAATCCAAGAAGAAAAGTGGCTTAGCGCCACAACACAGGATGTCATTAACACAGTGATTGACGATGTCGACACCCAGAGCATCATTTTTATTTAACAGTGAAGCGATTTTAAGCTTAGTGCCTACTCCGTCAACACTGGAGACCAAAACAGGTTCATCATATCCTCTAAGCTGGAACATACTACCAAAGGAGCCAAGATTTAACGCTTCAGGATGAAGAGTGGATTTAGCTTGCCTGGCAATAAGTTCTTTTACCTTATCAGCTACCTCAATATTGACGCCAGCCAAGGCATAAGTTTGTTTACTCATGGCTTCCAATGAGTTCCTCTTCAGGCATCGTTTCCAGGGCTAGCTTGTCCATCCCCATTTGCACTGGGATAGGATAGTCTCCAGTAAAGCAAGCCAGACAAAAGATATCTTTAGGCAAGTCAACAGCTCGAATCAAGCCATTGAGGCTAAGGTAACCCAGCGAATCAGCACCGAGGTAATCTCTGATTTCTGGGATAGTTTTCCTGGCAGCGAGGAGTTCCCATTCAGTGGCCATATCCACACCTAAAAAGCAAGGATAGCGAATAGGTGGTGCACAAATACGGAGATGCACCTCTTTAACGCCTGCTTTCCTTAACAAGCTGACTACACGAGGAGTGGTAGTGCCGCGAACGATGCTATCATCAACAACCACTAATCGTTTTCCAGCAATTATTCGAGAAAGAGGATTAAATTTTAGCTGAACACCGAGTTCTCTTATCCTCTGGTCGGGCTCAATAAAAGTACGTCCTACGTAGCGATTCTTGAGTAAACCCTCGCAATATGGGATACCTGAAGCGTGAGAATAGCCAACGCCAGCAGCAGTGGCTGAGTCAGGAACACCCATTACCAAATCAGCGTCAACAGGGTATTCTTGGGCTAGCATTTCACCCATGGCTTGCCTGGCTTGGTAGAGCAATTTACCTTGGATAATGCTGTCGGGACGGGCAAAATAGATATACTCAAAGATGCATAATGCTTTTTTGCTGCCTTTTTTCTTGAAGCTCCGGATGCCACTCTCGTCAATGGCTACAATTTCCCCAGGTTCAATATCTCTGAGAAGTTGGGCTCCTATGTGATCCAATGCGCAGCTCTCTGAAGCAATCACCCAACTGCCATTGATAGTTCCCAAACAGAGGGGACGCACGCCCATAGAGTCACGAACTCCGATGAGCTTGTCTTGAGTCATAATTACCAGTGAATAAGCTCCCTGGAGACGGCGCGTAGCATATTTTATTTTTTCCTCCCATCTCTTGCCAGGAGAGGCTAAAATTAGATTGGCGATGACTTCAGAATCAGAAGAGGTATGGAAGCGGTAGCCACTCTCATGAAGTTCATCACGGAGTGGTTTGGCGTTGACGATATTGCCATTATGTACTAGAGCGAGAGTCAACCCTTCTGAATTTACTATAATAGGTTGGGCATTGGCTAGTTGTGTTGAGCCTGTAGTAGAGTAACGATTATGCCCGATGCCAATATACCCTTTGAGCTGAGCAAGGTCACTTTCGGTGAATACTTGGGAAACCAATCCCATATTAGTATGTATTTTTATTCCATTGCCATCGCTGACAGCAATGCCGGCACTTTCCTGACCACGGTGCTGGAGAGCGAAGAGAGCAAAGAAGATAAGTCGAGCTATACTTATTCCACGGGCGTGAATTCCAAAAACGCCACAACTCTCGTGCATTGAAGCTGCCTTCATGGCGAATTATAAACTGCTACAACCCCTTGGTCAACAATTTTTATCCTCTACTTTTACAGTAGTTTTCTTAATATGCTATAATCTCACTCATTATATCAAGTTGAGGGATTGTATGTTACAAAAGGAAAGAAAAAACAATATTATTACACAATTTAGACTCAAAGAAGGTGATACTGGGTCTACTGAAGTTCAAGTGGCATTGCTCACTGAAGAGATAAGCCAATTAACGGAACACCTTAAAATGCATTCCCATGATTACCACTCTCGCCGCGCTCTTCTTAAAACGATAGGACAGCGCAGGCGACTTTTAGCTTACCTTAATAAGAAGGACTCCACTCGATATTATTCACTTATCGCTAGATTAGGTTTGAGGAAATAGCATGTCTAAGGTTTTCCAGAAGTCAATAGCTGGTCGAATACTTGCCATAGAGACAGGAAAACTTGCCCGGCAAGCAAATGGAGCTGCCATTGTTCGCTACGGGGATACAGTGGTTTTAGTCACTGCCTGTACCAGCCATGAGCCTGTAGAAAAAGTAGATTTCATACCCTTAACAGTGGACTATGAGGAAAAACTCTACGCTGCTGGTAAAATACCGGGTAGTTTCATCAGACGAGAAGGCCGGCCCAGTGAAAAGGCAATTATAACCAGCCGGCTTATTGATCGATGTTTACGACCACTTCTGTTCAAAGAATTTAATTACGCGACACAAATTATAGCTACAGTGTTCTCTGCTGACAAGGAAAATGACCCAGATATTTGTGCTCTCGTTGGTGCTTCAGCAGCTTTAACCATATCTGATATCCCATTCTCTGGACCAATATCAGCAGTGCGTGTTGGCCATATAGATAACAGTTTAATTTTAAATCCTACCTTACCCCAAATGGAAAACAGCTTGCTCGACGTAGTTGTCGCTAGCACTAAGCAAGCTATAGTAATGGTAGAGGCCAGCGCTAAAGAAGCTTCTGAAGACATAATAATGGAGGCAATAGAATTTGGGCATAAAGCCAACCAGGAGATTATCGAACTCCAGGAGGACTTGCAGCAAGCTTGCGGCAAGCCCAAGATAGAAATCGAACCTAGAGAGATCGCCCCTGAACTTTCAACCCACATCTCTAATTTGCTTGGTGACAAATTAAGTGAAGCTCTCGAGCAACCAAGAAAGTCACAGCGAGAACAAGTTTTAGCCTCGCTCAAGGAGGAAATAAAGCAAAATTTAACTGACTCTTTCCCCGAAGATGAAATCGACTTCGCCTTCGAAGCTCAGCTTAAGGCAGAAGTGAGGAAAAGGATTTTGCAGAAAAGACAGCATATGGATGGCCGCCAGGCTAGCGAAATCCGCCCTATTAATTGTGAAGCCGGTCTCCTACCGCGCACTCATGGCTCGGGGTTATTTACTCGAGGAGAAACACAAGTGTTAACTGTTACCACCCTGGGTTCGGTAAGGCAGGAACAGTTGTTGGATGGTTTAGGCCTGGCAGAAACAAAACGCTTTATGCATCATTATAACTTCCCTCCGTTATCTACGGGGGAGGTAAAACGAATAGGATCGCCGGGGAGACGAGAGATTGGACATGGTGCTTTGGTAGAGCGGGCTATTGCACCACTATTACCCTCAGAGGAGGATTTCCCTTACACTATCCGTCTAGTTTCTGAAGTGCTCAGCTCTAGTGGGAGCACATCTATGGCTAGTGCCTGCAGTTCAATCCTTTCATTAATGGATGCTGGTGTGCCTATTAAGTCACCAGTGGCGGGGATAGCTATGGGGCTGATTACTGGAGAAAATGGAGAGCGTGTTATCCTAACTGATATTGAGGGTATAGAAGATGCCTATGGTGACATGGATTTTAAAGTTGCTGGCACCTCTCAGGGAATCACTGTTTTACAGCTTGATATTAAACTCAGCGGCGTAAACTCCGAAATTCTAGCTGAATCCCTGAGTCAAGCTCGCCAAGCTCGCTTTGAGATATTAGACAAGATGGCACAAACTATTAGTACCAGCCGTCCTGAACTTAGTCCCTATGCTCCCAGAATGCATGAAATAACTATTGATTCAAGCAAGATTGGTAATGTTATTGGCCCCGGGGGTAAAACCATCAGGTCCATTATAGAGGAAACCAAAACAACTATAGACGTAAGGAATGATGGTACAATTATTATTGGCTCTCCAAGCGAGGAAGCAACTCAAAAAGCAATCAAAATGATAGAAGATTTAACCCAGGATGTGAACCTGGGAGATATTTATACTGGAAAAGTAACGCGGCTGCTAAACTTTGGCGTCATGGTAGAAATTATCCCAGGTAAGGAAGGACTAGTCCACATCAGTGAGCTCGCCGATCACTATGTATCTAAAGTTGAAGATGTAGTTAAAGTGGGTGACGAGATAATGGTCAAGGTCATTGAAATCGACGACTCAGGCAGAATAAATTTATCGCGCAAAGCAATGTTTGAGGGACTTTCTCGCCTGCCCGGTGCTAAAGTAAAGGATTCCTTAGCCTCCAAGCATCACTGGCAGAAGCAACCAAGCCATCGTCATACCTACCCGCATAATAAGGAGCAATCGTTATAGTGATTACAATAAATAGACTACATCAATACACAGGAGTAACACATGGAACACATAAGAATAGTTATTAATGGAACTTTAGGCAGGATGGGGCGGGAGGTAACTAAAGCCGTGCTCAATGAACCTGGGCTAGAGATAGTTGGTGCTGTGGAAGAAAAGGTAACTCAGCAGTATCTTCCTTTGTTGGAGACCTCAGAGTTGATACCATTTTCCTCTGACTTAAACTCCCTTCTGAAGAGTTGCAATTCTGATGTGGTAGTAGATTTCACTAATGCCGCGGCTTCCATGGCAGCTGCTCGCGTCGCTATTAGGCAAGGAGTTAACATGGTTATAGGCACCACAGGCCTTTCCGAGGAAAATCTTAGGGAGATTGAGCAGCTATGCCAGGCCAATAGCGTTGGTGCTATAGTGGCACCTAACTTTTCCCTAGGCGCAGTGCTCTTAATGCATTTGGCAAAGGTCGCTGCCAAATTTTTCGATTATGCTGAGATTGTAGAAATGCACCACGATAAGAAAATTGATGCTCCTTCGGGGACTGCTATAACCACGGCAAAAGCTATGCTACAAGCACATGGCAAACCTTTCGTTCATCCCAAAACTGAAAGAGAAGTAGTCAGCAACACCAGAGGTGGGCAAATAGAGGGTATAGCTATCCATAGCCTGAGGTTGCCAGGATTTATGGCGGAGCAAGAAGTTATATTTAGCGGCGCAGGTCAGACCTTGAGCTTGCGCCACGAGGCCATAAGTCGCGAATCTTATATGCCTGGCGTCATTTTGGCAATCAAAGAGGTTACAAAACACAAGGGGTTGATTTACGGTTTAGATGCCTTACTGAAGCTGTAGGAAAGAAAAGGGCATGAAAGGGTTCAGTGTAGCTATTGTCGGCGCTACTGGGCTTGTAGGGCAGGAGTTTATCAAAGTGCTTGAGCAGCGAAATTTTCCTGTGGCTTCCATGCAACTATTTGCCTCCAGGCGTTCCTCAGGTACAAAGCTTTTCTTTAATCACCAAAAATTTGAAGTTGAGGAAGCTACATCGGAGGTATTTCGTGATGTTGATATTGCTCTTTTTTTCGCTGGTGCCGATGTTAGCCGCCGCCTGTCACCTCTAGCTGTTGAGGCTGGGGCAGTGGTCATTGATAATAGCGCTGCTTTTAGAATGGAACCTACGGTTCCTTTAGTGGTTCCTGAGGTAAATCCTGCGGATATAAAATGGCATAAGGGGATAATCGCTAATCCAAATTGTTCCACAATCCAATTGGTAGCGGCTCTTTATCCCTTGCATAAAGTTAATCCTGTAAAACGAATTATTATAAACACTTACCAGGCGGTATCAGATAGTGGCGCTGGTGCTTTAAAAGAGCTAATAAGCCAAACAAGGCAGGTTTTAGAGGGGCGCCGTGTTTGCCCCCATGTCTATTCTCACCAAATAGCCTTTAATGTGTTGCCGGAAATTGATGTTTTTTTGGACAATGGCTATACTAAGGAAGAGCAAGAAATGGTAGAAGAAACACGAAAAATAATGCATGCTAGGGATATAGCTATTTCAGCAACCTGTGTTCGAGTCCCTGTTTACTTTGGACATAGTGAAGCAGTGAATGTGGAATTTAGCTCACCTATCACTCCGGAGGAGGCAAGGAAAATTTTGGTTCAGGCTCCTGGAGTCAAGATCCTTGATGACCCTAGTGTTAGCCTCTATCCCCTACCTTGGGCAGCTAGTGGTTCAAATCACGTATTTGTGGGCAGAATCCGAAAGGATACTTCTCACCCTAACGGACTAGTTATGTGGATTGTGGCTGATAATTTACGCAAAGGGGCAGCGTTAAACGCTGTACAAATCGCTGAGGAGGGGATAAAGCAGGGCTGCATAACATATAAGAGAGAGCGGAGGTTCTCCCGTCGACACTCATTATCTAGCAGAGGACAGGGGGTTTAAAATGAGAAATCTAGGTCGCTTATTAACAGCTATGGTTACACCTTTCGATGCTGAGGGTAAAGTTGATTATCAGCGGGCTAAAAATTTAGCTCGAGCTTTGCTTGATTCTGGTAGCGATGGTTTGATAGTTTCTGGCACAACTGGAGAATCTCCCACCCTCAGTCGCGAGGAAAAATTACGTCTTCTCTCTGAAGTGAAGTCGGCGATAGCTAACCGTGGGACGATAGTGGCTGGCACCGGTAGCTATAACACTAAAGAGAGCCAGGAGCTAACTAAAGAAGCAGAAAGAACCGGAGTTGATGCTTGTCTTCTAGTAGTTCCTTATTATAATCGACCCACACAGCAAGGCTTATTTGAGCATTTTAAAGCTATTGCTCAAGCCACAACTTTGCCTTGCGTTCTCTATAATGTGCCATCACGCACAGTGGCTAACCTTGCCTCCGATACTGTAATCAAGCTAAGCCAGATTGATAATATTGTGAGCGTAAAGGAAGCTAGTGGTAACCTTCGTCAGGTAGCTGAGATTGTACAGGGATCCAGAGATGACTTCTTAGTTTATAGCGGCAATGATAGTGATACCTTGCCTATTCTCGCTTTGGGAGGCTATGGTGTAATCAGTGTGGCCTCACATTTAGTAGGAATCCAGATAAAAGATATGATGGAGAAATTTCTTAGCGGTGAAACTCAGGAGGCAGCCAGTATTCACCGTCACTTATTGCCTTTGGTAAATGCTTTATTCGTTATCACTAATCCTATGCCCGTTAAGTATGCCCTAAATTATCTCGGTTTTCCGGTAGGCAAAGCTCGCTTGCCCTTGACCGAACCTGACGAGAAATCAGCTGCGATTATTCGGGCAACGTTAAAAGATTATAAAATTGACTTACCCCCTCTCTCCCCTCTTCCATAAAGGGCAAAATTAGAGTGCGGGAAATCTACTCAGGGAAAATAGATCTCACTTTTATCATTTGATTTCTCCTTGGTCCCACAGCAACACAGCTAACAGGGCAAGAAAGGAGTTCCTCAAGCCTAGCTATGTAGCGGTGGGCTTCCAAAGGCAGCTGGTCAAAATCACGGATTTCGCTTGTTGACACTTGCCAGCCAGGCAATTCTTCATAAATTGGCTGGCATTTCTCTAATATAGCTATATTGCTGGGAAAAGAATCTAGAACCTTGTTATCAAATCTATAGGCCGTGCATATTTTAATTAAAGGAAAATCATCGTAAATATCAAGATGGGTTAAAGCTATGTCGCTGAAGCCGTTTACCTGAACGCTGAAGCGGCCAGCCACAGCATCAAACCAACCACAGCGTCGCGGCCTCCCTGTAGTAACACCATATTCATGGGCTTTTTCCCGTATAAGTTCGCCAACTTTATCTTTTAGCTCAGTAGGCATGGGGCCGCTGCCCACTCTGGTGATGTAAGCTTTAAATACACCCATAACGCGATCAAATGCCATCGGGCCTATGCCCGCTCCAATAGAACCTCCTCCGGCTAATGGCGAGGAGGAAGTTACATAAGGATAGGTGCCAAAGTCAGGGTCAAGCAAAGTTCCTTGCGCACCCTCCAGTAAAATTAATCCCTCTCCTGCCATCGCTCGGCTGATTATGGAGCTGGTTTCCTTGATAAATGGGGCTAGCTGCTCTCCATAGTGGCAATATTGTTCAAGGATTTCTTCCAGAAGTAAAGGGGGGTGCTGATATACTTTGGTAAGAATAGCGTTTTTAAGCTCAAGGGTTGAGCTTAGCTGCTTCAGAAATATATTCTTATTTAATAAATCCCCAGCACGGATCCCCAAACGAGCTACTTTATCAGCAAAGGCAGGGCCAATACCCCTGCGTGTAGTGCCTAAAGCCCCCTTACCACGCCTTTCCTCCTCCAGTCCATCGAGAAGGATGTGATAAGGCATGATGAGATGGGCACGGTCGCTGATAATGAGATGACTTATATCCACACCACGGCTTTGAAGTTCATCTAATTCTGTAAGAAGCACTGCTGGGTTAATAACCACCCCATTGCTGATAATACAAGTTACCTGTGGGTAAAAAATACCTGAGGGCACAAGATGCATTCTGAATTCGCCGTAGGGGTTAATTACTGTGTGGCCAGCATTGTCACCCCCTGAGAAACGAACCACTACTTCAACCTTCTCAGCTAGAAAGTCAATTATCTTTCCTTTTCCCTCATCACCCCACTGGCCTCCCACAACAGCTATGACAGGCATTTAGTTACCTCCTGACTTTTGCTTGCTTCCATAAGTAAAACAACCTTTGAGCTACGGTGATATAAACGAAGACTACCAAAACCCATAAAGCAATAAAAATTTGATTTACCAGCAAACCTACCGCTAATACTATAACCCTTTCAGCTCTGGTAAACAAACCAACTCGACATTCCAAACCTAGTC
>JAUWHW010000041.1 GCA_030605665.1 Dehalococcoidia bacterium
GTTATTAGCTCTCGGGGCATAACTTTGCCATTTCTCACCCGATTAATTAAGCGCTCCAAGTCAGCAATATCTGCCAGAAGTGCCACAGCTTTATGACGAGCCAAAGTATTGTCATAAAACCAAGCAACAGCTTCTTGCCGTTGATTCAATTCTACTGTGTCAACAAGGGGATGCCCGAGCCGATTTTTCAGCAGTCTCCCACCCATGGCTGTCTTGGTTAAGTCAACGATGGAAAGGAGTGAGTTGCTGGTCTCTCCCCACCTGCCACCCCGAAAAAGCTCCAGATTGCGGCATGTTTGACCATCGAGAATCATAAAGGAATCTGTGGCATAGGTGGCGAGACTGGTTAGCTGTGACAAGGCTTCCTTTTGGGTCTCTCTGACATAATGGATTAATGAGCCCGCAGCCCTTATGGCTAAAGGCAAATGGGCACAGCCATAACCCTCCAGAGTAGCCACGGCAAAATGCTCCAATAAAGCTTGTTGCGCAACTTCCAAATCAAACCAATAGTCATCAAGCTTGGTGATAGTGAATGGCAATTGACCGTAGTCATTGGCATTCTCAGAGATAAGAAGCTCGCTTGGCTGAAGACGTTCCAATTCAGGGAGAATCCTACCAGCAGGAAGCTGAGTAGTAGCAAACTCGCTTGTGGTTATATCAACATAGGCAATTCCTGCCTTCTCATCTTCAACAACCAAACTGGCCAGATAGTTGTTGGCTCTGGCCTCAAGCAGGTCAGGCTCAATCACTGTTCCTGGCGTTACTACCCGGATGACATCCCTATCCACCAACCCTTTGCCCGGAGGGCTAAGCTGCTCACAAATAGCTACCTTATGACCTCGGTTGATGAGCCTGGCTAAATAATTATCTAAAGCATGATGGGGTATCCCTGCCATGGGCACTTTGTGCCCCTTGCCCATCCCACGAGAGGTTAAGACAATATCCAGCTCCTTAGAAGCAACTCTGGCATCCTCATCAAAGGTCTCATAAAAGTCGCCCAATCGAAAGAAAACTATAGCCTCAGGATACCTCTGCTTAACCCTGAGATACTGTTGCCTGAGTGGTGTTATGGTCATTGGCATTATTTTACTACAAAGGCCTCATTGAAACGAGTTGAGTCGTCTGTTATGATGCTCTAATTAGATACTTCTTAAATGATAGAAGAAATCGGCATTCACACTGAGCAGAAATTCAAAGATTGTGTTGATGAGGAGTGGGTCAGAAAAATAGCTCACGAGGTTCTCAAGGCTGAAAGTGTAACCCCTCCTTACGAAGTAAGTATCGTTTTCACTGATTCCGAGACGGTGCAAAAGCTCAATCGAGACTACCGAGGAGTGGATGAGCCCACAGATGTGCTTGCCTTCTATATGCTTCCTCGGCAAGGAGACGACTTTTCCTTTGTCCTCTCTCCCGACGGCATAACTCACCTGGGAGAGGTGATCGTCTCTTATCCTCAAGCAGTGGAGCAAGCCAAGGAACAAGGGCACTCCGCTGAGCAAGAGCTAGCACTATTGATTATTCATGGGATACTCCACCTTCTTGGCTATGACCATGAGCAACCAGAGGAAGAAGCCAAAATGAGAGCCAGGGAAAAGGAGCTTTTAGCCAGGGCTGCCTCCGGGAGATAGGGGCTATGAGCAAGCCTTTCATATACGGGGAAATATTTATATCCTCGGCAGCACTGAGATATCACACCCTTATGATTGCCGTTTACTTAGCGAAAGCACACTGACCACAAAGCTGATATACTGTGCGAAGGGCATTTCGGCATCTACCAACCAGCAAATGAGGTTAAAGATTACATAGAAGACTATCTTTGTCAACTCTCTACCAGGCATATGTAACTGTACAATTTGTAATATAGCTCCTTAACATTACCTCAAGCTCTTTATAATCTAGGAAATATCTAGTCATATCCTTCTTAAATTGCTTTGAGTGGTTGAAATGCTTCAAGTGTCTCCTTACTACCGCATCCGAGGGAGGAGTCACCATCCTCAAACCACGGGATGGTAGAAAGGCTTATTCGGACAATTAAAGAAGAAGAGAGCTATGTTAATGACTGTCCGGACCCTTTAGATGCTCAAAGGAAGCTTGATGTATGGCGATATACTGTAACCATGAACGCCCACACCAGGCCCTGGGATGTGAAACGCCTTCAAAATTGTTTGGGGTGGAATAAAGCTGTGTAGTTAGTTATTTTCCTAGAAAATGGAGGAGAGGTTAAGAAAGTGGTATTGACATAGCACAGCTTTAGTGGCACAATAGTTGTAGTATAAGGGCTTGGTTGGAGGGGCAATGAGACAGAGCTTATAGCGAAACGGACCTAAAGAGGGGTTTCGCTTTTTTATTTAAATCAAAATGGAGGAAGGTTCGTAGGATTGGTGAAATGAAGTGGATAAATGTCAGCCTTTTTCATTCTTCACCTCCATTAGTATATGGGCCCGTTCTTGCCCTGAGCGGGCCTATGTTTAGCTCGTTAAGATGTTAATGAGTTTGTTGATAAAGCTGTGACTGAGGCATTAAAGAAGGAGCAAAAGGGAGAGAAGAGGAGGTGATGTGTATGGGTAAACATAAATAATTGGTGGAGGGGCGGATAAAAAAAGAAAGGAGAATTGAGATGCAGTTAAGTGAACTAAAGAAACGTATGAAGGGAGTAACTGTTGTTCAAGCAACACCGTTCAATACTGATGACAGCCTTGATTTGGAAAGTATGCGAGCTAATACACGCTGATTGGTTGACCATACCGCAGGAAAAGATTTTATCTTTACACCAATAGGAAGTATGGGAGAATTTTATGCTATATCCTCGGAAGAGTGCAAAGCCGTTATAAAAATGGTTGTGGAGGAGGTAAAAGGAAAAAATGTTGTAATGCCGGGAGTAGGTCGGGCTGGCACTCTTGAAACCATTAGAATGTGTCAATATGCCCAGTCAGTTGGTGCGGATGGAGCTCAAGTTATCCTTCCTTATTACCTTATTCCAGAAGAAGAAGGCATGTATCTACACTATAAGCAGTTGGCTGAAAGTGTGGATAGCAATTTTGGCATAGAGATTTATAACAACCCTGGTGTGTCTGGTTCCTGGATTAAGCCGCATCTGATGAAGAGATTATCAAAAATCCCGAATATTATAGCGGTCAAGGAGAACACCGGAAGTATTTTGGATTACTATGCGGAACGGAGAGCAGTGGATCCAGAAGATGCAGTTATCCTTTGTGGAATGGGCAAACCGATGTTTTCATTTGAAGCTTTATATGGTTGTCCCGGTTTTATTAGTTCCATGGGAAATTTTGCTCCAGACTTCGTATATTCGGCATATGAAGCTGCAGTTGCGAGAGATTTTGATAAGCTGACTGAAATAGTTAATCGTACCCAGCTTTACTATGACTTTCTAACGAAGATAAATGTGAAGCATGGCCCTCACACTGGTATCCCAGGTTTGGGTGGCAAATTAACCATGAAAACCGCTATGGTTAAAGCAGCAATGGATATGGTGGGCTTAAGAGGAGGAATACCTAGACTGCCTCTCATTCCTCTAGATGAAGAAGATAAAGCTGAGCTTCGTGATGTTCTTAAGACTATGGGTATTATATGAAGTCTGCTTAAGGAGGTGATGTGTATGAGTAAACATAAATGAGAGATGGGGGTGGTGGATTAAAAATAAGAGAAAGGAGAATTAGATGAAACACAAAATAGTAATGGTAATGTTATCAATGGCACTCATTGTGAGTTTGGTTCTCACTGGCTGTGCCCCAAAGGTTGAAAAAACAGAGGTAATGCTTTATACCGGAGGCACTGCTGGGACATATTTCCCGTTGGGTTCCAAGTATGCTGAGATGCTAAACAAGTATTCGGACATAATTGATGCCAGCGCAGTGACGAGTGGTGCTAGTGTTACCAACGTTAAGGGCATTGAAAAGGGAGAGTCACAAGCCGGTCTTATACAAAATGATGTTTCCTATTAT